>JAHELA010000087.1 GCA_024644425.1 Nitrosomonadaceae bacterium | reverse complement strand
CAAACACAACTGAGCTGTTACGTATCGTCTGAATAGCATCCATTGATATGGCAACTGGTACCTGAATTTCTTCTGTTACCAATTCTGCATTTATAAACATACCTGGGCGCCATCTACCATCTTTATTATCAAGTTCAACACGTACTGTGGCAGTACGAGTTTGCTCGCCAATTAATGTACTGATATAGGTTATTTTCCCCTCGCCTACAACATTAAACGCCGTTGCTTTGATCACTACTTTTTGTCCTACCTTCACAACACTCAGGTCTTTAGGGTAAGCAGTGATAGCCGTCCAAACTGTTGATACATCGGCTATGGTAAAAATGTTCTGATCTTCTTTGAGTGTTCCGCCCAGAGCCAGCGCGGCAGCTTTAGAGATGATGAGACCGGAAATCGGGGCGAGGATCTCGAAGCGGGCTAGATTTTGTCCTGAGTGACTTGATTCAGGCTGCACCCCAAGTGAGCGCAATTTTACTATAGCTAAATTCAATTTAGCTTCAGCCTCCCCCCACATTTCCTGTGCAGCAAGATAATCTTGTTTAGCAGTAATTTTCTCTTCCCATAGTTGTTTTTCTCGTTCGTAAGTGGTTCGCGCAAGTGTCAATCGTTTCTGAGCAATCAGGTGTTGGCTGCGTAATTCAGCCAACGACGGACTTTCAATCACTGCTAATATTTCACCTTTTTCCACCTGTTGACCGACGTGACGGCTAACAGATGTAATTATACCCGGCATACGCGGCACTACTTTTACAATGGTATGATGGTTAAATATGATTTCGCCTGGTAGCGTAAGTGTTGGTTTGATTGTTGCTGGACCGGCTGTAATAATTTTGATGCTATTACTCTTCAAGCTGGCATTTGGCATTTTTACTCGCCCCTCAATTTGGGCATAGTTCCAATGAAAAGCTTTACCATTTCGCTCTGCAGTAATTGCCATTTCAAAAGAGTGAGGTTCTTCTATCAACTGGTCACCAATGAGATAATTACTTTCAGGGATGAAGTTGAATAATTGTGCTGGCGCACCAAGCCGTGTTAATGTGATGTTAACTTTGGCTTCTGCAGGTGGAAGTGGCTTGCCATTCTCATAAAGATAGAGGCGAAACTGTGGAGGGGTGCCTTTTTCAAAAATCAATACTTCTACACTGAAGCTATCTGTTGTAAATAGTTTTCCACCCTTAGGGCCTGTGCTGAATTTGGATTGTGTTTTGCCATCTTTCTCTGTTGATGAAATATTACTTGTTGCTAGATTGATTTCAGCATCAACGACAGTAGAAGAGGTGTTTCTCTCCCAAGTAAGAATTACTCCTCCCAAGACAGCCCCGATAATGATTACAAAAATTATTGACTTTAATTGAGTTTTATCCATGATCTACCCCCCACCATCCTTGTTACTACGAATACTAATTAATTGATTTTCAGTGCCATCAATTGGTGAAGCAGTCAGGCGCTCGATTTCATTAATTAAATGATGGTAGTTAGTGAGTGCACGAATATATAAAATTTGGCTCTGGAACAAGGTGCGCTGTGCATCAAGCATTTCTAAGAAACTAAATCTTCCTAGTTCATAGCCTTTATTTGCTATGTCAAATGAACTTTTTGCTCCAGGTAATATTTCATCATTTAGTACCTTGATCTCATTTTGTGCTGCTAATAAATTTTCATAGGTTCTTGTAAGCTCAGACCTAAGTTGTAAATCAGTTGCTGCTTGTTGATCAATTGCTTTACCCACACGCTGATTTGCGGCTTGCATGTTGCCTTGATTCAGATCAAATAATGGAATTGGTATGGATACATTTATGATGGCTGTTGTCTCGTCAGCTTGAGTGTATCGCCTGATGCCGGCGCCAAATGTAATATCAGGAATACGACGTAATTTTTCAATTTCTAGTAATGCTTTGTGCTGTTCTATGTTTTTTATGCTGTGGAGAACTATAGGGTTCACACTCATTCGTTGTTCTAGAATTTCAAAGCTTGGTATTACAACATGTGATTCGAGATTTCCCAATACTTTTCTGAATTGTGGCGAAGAATTTCCCCATAATAGTGATAGTTGTTTCCGTGATGCTATTAGATCTCGCTGTGTTTGTTCAAGTTCAATGTTGGTTGTAGAAAAGGCCACCTTGGCTTTAGTTTCCTCAATAGGTGGTGCTTTACCGGCTTCAACACGCTTATTCGCTGAATCCACAACTTTTTGCGCTAGCTGTATGCTTTCTTCTGCAAGCCGCAGTCGTTCTTGTCCTGCTAGTACTTTAGTAAAAATATTTGCTACACGTGTGATTAACTCTAATCTCTTGGATTCATAATTTCTATTTGCTAGCTCCTGACCTATTGACGCAGCATTTATCCGGGCAGAGCGTTTTCCGCCAAGCTCGATTAGTTGACTGAAACGAATTGTAGTAAATTGCGCAGCACGAGTATTAGGCTGTGTGTTGGCGTTGATATCCTCCGACTCGACACCCAGTTCTGGGTTCTTGAATTTACCAGCTTGAATTTTTATACCTTCTTGTGCACGTATTTCTTTGGAAAAAGAAGCTAATTCTGGATTGTTTTGCAGCATGAGATGTACAGCGTCACGTAGAGTGAGGTCATTTTTTTCATTTAATTGTGACGATCTAGGAGACTCTATATCTTCTTCAAGAAGTATATTAAGAATAGTCTCCTCAGCAATTGCTTGAGTCAAACAATTTAATGTAAGAATAAGCAGTCCGCCTAAAATATTGCGCTGTGTAAACATAAACAAATAGCTTGTTTTCATAGAACCTCCATAAACCTTATATGTTTGTATCCATAGCACTTACCATTTTTATTAGGGTGGTAAAGATGCCGGTTCTAAGATAGATAAAATGCAGCAAGTACGCTTACCAGATAGCGCTTAAAGTTATATCAGTTGAAATCAGCAAATCTGGGTTACTTCTAGAGGATATCCAGCGTAACTTGATGATCTAGATTATGAAGGGATTTCGTGGGGGACGAATGGGTGGGTGCGAAAAAGAGTCGGGAATGAAGACTGAAATAAATATAGCTAAAGTATTTGAGCTGACTGGTGCGGGAACAAGTATGAGATCAGTAAAATAAAAGGGTTGGTATTGTCCAGAAGCATGAAGGCATAGATGAGTAGCAGCATCTAATTGGCTGCTATCTTTGTTAGCATCATGTTGATGTGCTTTTAAATGTTTTGCAGGATCAAGTGATAGAATAGGGTGCTCGTGATCAAGTTCATGCGCAAATACTTCACCACTAAACGCCCAGCCAAATGCGTTAGTCATTATGCTAGTTAGCATCATAAAAACAATATAGTTTCTAAGATATTTCATTATCATACAACAGCATTGCTGAATCTCATCAATTTGTCAAGGTAGCAATAATACATCTTATGGTGTAATCAATAAGGCAGTTGTTGATAAAAGCGTTTGCCTTAATCTATATAGCTAATTAGTTTATAAACAAAGTATTTACATAAACGAAAGTATTTACATAAACGGCATAAGTTAAGGATATCTTAAATTTATTCTTACTAGAACCCATACCAAGCGGCATACTGTAAGCCTTCTGTATTGGTTTTTTAAATTGATGTTCAATGTGCGGTTAATAGTCTAGAATGCTACTCAATATTTTGTATTTGTTCGCGCATTTGCTCTATTAAGACTTTAATCTCCATAGAAATTTTAGATACTTCTGCATCCACTGATTTTGAACCAAGCGTATTGGCTTCACGGTTAAGTTCTTGCATCAAAAAATCTAGACGCTTACCGACCATTCCACCATTGATTAAAACACGTTCAGCTTCTTCAATATGAGTTTGTAAACGAGATAGTTCCTCGTCAACATCAATCTTGCTGGCAAACAATGTAAGTTCCTGGCGGATGCGGTCGTCGTCACAATTTATCATGGCAGCATTCAGCCGGACTGTAATTTTTTGGTTGAAATCTTTAAGTAACTGAGGAATACGTGGTAATACTTCGGTCGCTAATTGACGCATTTTTGTCAAGCGTTGAAGTAAAAGTATTTTCAGTTTCTCACCTTCGCGTGCGCGTACGGCTTTAAATTCATCAAGTGTAGTTTGTAAAAGTTCTATACAATGAGCACTTAAATTCTCGGCAGGTAAAGCATCAGTTTTTAGTATACCGGGCCAATGGAGAATATCTGAAACTCCTAGATTAGGTGAATCTGGTACCATTTTTCTCACAGCTTGGTTTAATTCCAGTAATCTTTGTAGTAAATCAGTATTAAGTCGTAGTTGATCCTCAGAATTTGATTGTAGATAGAAGCTAATATAGCAATCTACTTTTCCACGATTTAATTGGGTAGTCATAAGTTCACGCATTGAAGGTTCCAGTGAACGGAATTTTTCAGGCAGGCGGAACTGAATGTCGAGATAGCGGTGGTTCACCGAGCGTAATTCTAAGTTCAGCGAGCCGTAAGGAGTTTCTTTAGAAATTGCTGCATAACCAGTCATGCTGTAGATCATAGCTAACTTATCCACCGATGAGTTCTGAATACGTTAAAATAATAGGCATGAATTTGCTCGTACCATTATCGTAAATTTTGCTCATAATAAGTACATACTTAAATTCATGAGTTTATTTAATGATTCTTTCATAAATTTTACCAATGTAGCAATAGAAAAGTCACAAAAGAATAAACGCCACCATAAGGATTCTAATAATTATGCGTCCAAGTAATCGTGCTCCAGGCCAACTTCGCCTTATAAAAATTACTCGTCATTACACTAAATATGCAGAAGGCGCAGTATTAATAGAGCTTGGTGATACTAAAGTGTTATGTACTGCAAGTATAAACGAAAAAGTTCCATCTTTTCTTAAGGGTAAGAACCAGGGTTGGTTAACTGCGGAATACGGCATGCTCCCGCGTTCTACTGATGAACGAATGCAGCGTGAAGCTTCTAAAGGAAAGCAATCCGGTCGTACTATGGAAATACAACGTTTTGTCGGACGTGCGTTGCGCTCAGTGGTAGATCTTAGGAAGCTTGGAGAACGAACCATACAGATTGATTGTGATGTAATTCAAGCAGATGGTGGCACCCGTACTGCTAGCATTACTGGTGCATTTGTAGCGCTATATGATTCAGTGGAAAAACTATTGCATCAGCAGGTGATAGAAAGCACACCGATACTTGATCATGTAGCTGCTATATCGACTGGTATTTATAAGGGCATTCCAGTACTAGATCTAGATTATATGGAAGATTCTTCCTGTGATACTGATATGAATGTTGTTATGACTGGCAGTTCTGGGTTAGTAGAAGTGCAGGGAACCGCAGAGGGTGTTTCATTTAGTAGGCAGGAGTTGAACGATATGTTAGATATGGCGCAGCTAGGTATACAGGACCTTATCATGATTCAGAAAAAAGTGTTAGAAATTAACTAAATTAGTTCACAGAAATGAAAAAAATAGTTATTGCCAGCAATAATTCAGGCAAACTAGAAGAGTTTTGTCATTTACTTAAGCCTTTAGGAATTAAGGTATTACCTCAGTCTGAATTTAATGTCACTGAAGCAGAAGAGCCCTATTCTACATTTGTAGAGAATGCTCTTGCAAAGGCTCGTCATGCAGGTAAATGTACCGGGTTACCTGCACTGGCAGACGATTCGGGAATCTGTGTAGATGCCCTGAATGGCGAGCCAGGAGTTTACTCGGCTCGTTATGCCGGAGAACCTAAGTCAGATGAACGAAATAATCAGAAGTTGATACGAGAGTTAAGAACCCTGCAGGATCATAATGCCCATTATTACTGCATTATAGTGTTAATGCGTTATGCTGATGACCCGCAGCCTATCATTACTGAGGGAGTCTGGTATGGTAGGATAGTTTTGGAACCGCGTGGTAAAGGTGGTTTTGGATACGACCCCTATTTCTTCCTTCCAGACTTAGGTATGACAGCAGCCGAACTTTCAATAGAGCATAAGAATCAAATTAGCCATCGTGGAAAAGCATTAGCATTACTAACTCAACGTATCAGGGAAGAAACATCAAATAGCCCTAGTAGAGATAAAGCAGAAAAAATTAAAAGTTTGTTGTAGAAACAAAGCAGTATTCTTTATTCTTCAGATATCGATCTTGCTATGACTACAATAATTGCTTCTCCCAACGTTCTAAAATCTCAATCACAAGGATTGATAACACCTCCACCATTAAGTCTTTATATCCATATTCCCTGGTGTTTGAAGAAATGCCCCTATTGCGATTTTAATTCGCACGAAATAGATGATAGCAATTTCAGTGTATTGGAAGCTGAATACTTGGATGGACTTATACGTGACTTAGAAGTTGCATTACCCCAAGTTTGGGGTCGTAGAATTGTCAGTATTTTTTTCGGTGGCGGTACACCTAGTTTATTCAGCGCTCGATCTATA
>JAHELA010000086.1 GCA_024644425.1 Nitrosomonadaceae bacterium | reverse complement strand
AGCACCTTTGGTGATGGCTAAGATAGAGAGGCGTCTTGCACTTGCAGATCTCGATGCAGTTGTTGAAGCATCTGATGGTGTAATGGTTGCACGTGGTGACTTAGGTGTCGAGACCGATCTTGCCGAGATAGCGATTGTTCAGAAACGAATTATCACGTCTGCTATAAAGTGTGGGCGCCCTGTTGTCACTGCTACACAAATGCTTGATTCGATGGTAGAGCACGAACACCCGACACGAGCAGAAGTTACCGATGTTGCCAATGCGGTACTTGATGGAACGGACGCAGTTATGCTTTCGAATGAGACGGCTATTGGTAAATTTCCTGTTGCTGCGGTACGATTTCTTGATCGCGTGCTTAGTGCAACGGAGAAGAAGTATAGCAAACAGATGGCTAATGAGAAGATACAATTAGACATGATTGGCTCATTGGGTAAGTCTGAAGATGCCTTGAGTATAGCGGTTTGTCTACTTGCATCACGCTTGGGTGCGCGGGCTATAATCATCCAGGCTCACAGTATCTCAACGGTACTTGAAATTGCCAGATTCCGTCCTCAGTCACCACTTGTGGTAGTGACGGATTCAATACGAGTATTCCGGGGCCTGGCATTGGTGCGAGGAGTTTCGCCTCTACTTTCCAATTCTTCAGGTGAAGAATCTGGATTGCAGGCGTGTTTTGTGCAAGCTTGGGATTGGTTATTTTCTCAGGGATTAGCTTCGCCAGGGGATCAGGCTGTGTTAGTTTCATCTTCAAATAATACTTGTAAACGGGCTGACACTCTACAAATTGTTCGCTCACATTCGAAAGTAAAAGTAGGATCAATGTAGGTATTTATACAAAATTATTAGCTGAGTAGTTTACTTCTTTATTGAAACCAACAATTTTATTTAGCTTTTAATGCAATTCAATAACAGTTAGTCATTCATGTTTTATATTTGGGGATAGTACTAGGAAATAGGGACAGTTATTTCTCGGATAATACCCTAGGAAAAGAGCAATAATAATTTAATAATAAAGGAGCAAAAATGCTTATCGGATGCCCCAAAGAAATTAAAGCACAGGAATATCGAGTAGGACTAGTTCCATCATCAGTGAAAGAATATGTTGCACATGGTCATAAAGTTATTATGGAGACTGCTGCAGGAGTAGGGATCAATTTCTCTGATGATGATTACTTAGCTGCCGGAGCAGAAATTCGCGGTACAGCCAAAGAAATTTTCGATGAAGCGGATATGATTATAAAAGTCAAGGAGCCACAAGCCGTTGAGTGTGCAATGCTTCGTGAAGGACAAATTCTTTTTACCTACCTTCATTTAGCTGCTAGTCCCGAGCAAGCTAAAGGCCTTATGGAGTCGGGTTGCGTGGCCATTGCTTATGAGACAGTTACAGGTAAGGATGGGAAGGGGTTACCACTTTTGGCTCCAATGAGTGAGATTGCAGGAAGACTTTCTGTACAGGTAGGAGCTTTTAATTTACAAAAACATATGGGTGGAACAGGGCGCATGATTTCAGCTGTGCCGGGTATTTTACCAGCCAAGGTCCTTATTTTAGGTGGTGGAGTATCAGGATTTAATGCTGCCCGTATTGCAGTTGGGATGGAAGCCGAAGTTACAATCTTGGAACGTGATCATGACCGTCTTCGTTATCTGGATGATTATTTTGCCGGACGGGCAAAAGTTGTTTATTCGCTAACAGATTTCATCGTGCGTACTGTACAGTCAACGGACTTGATCATCGGAGCCGTTCTTATTCCTGGTGCTTCTACTCCGCATTTGATCAAGAAAGACATACTTAAGACAATGATGCCTGGTACGGTGGTGGTTGATATTTCTATTGATCAAGGGGGCTGTTTTGAAACCAGCAAAGCCACAACACATAGTAATCCCACATACGTTATAGATGATGTTGTGCATTACTGCGTTGCTAATATGCCAGGTGCGGTACCTCTGTCTTCGGCTCTGGCATTGAATCATGCTGTTTTACCGCATGGTTTAGCTTTGGCGGACAAGGGATGGAAGCAGGCTATCTTAGAAGATGAAAGTCTACGTAATGGTTTGAATGTTTTAAAAGGTGAAATTACCTATGAAAACGTAGCAAGCGCTCTTAAGCTACCTTATAGTCCACGTCGGCAGATTTAGCTTCCAGTAAGATCCAGTAACAGCCAGTCATTTTGGGGGTCGAGTTGGGGCACCCCAAAGGAATTGAGGCGGCTAATTCTTATATACTAGTATAATTAATAAGATAACAATTGGCTTGAGTTAGATTCCCGCCTCCCGTGGATTATGTATGAATGTCAACTTTGCGCCAGAAGCAGATGATCAAGAAAGTATAACAAACAGCGCTATCACTTTTTTGTAATTTCTTATGCTTTTACTAGTACACAGAGCGTGCCGGCAAGTCCATTCACAACGCAAGACATCTTGGCATAGTTGATCTTTTCGGGTGTGTCAGTAGCACGATGATAGTGCGGATTTCTATAAAATGCCGTATCGGTTACCATCACTGCTTGGTAGCCTTGATGCCAGAAAGAGATCTGGTCACTCCAGGATACGCCTGGCACGATAGCAGGACTCGCTAGCGTTTCGAACGGAAAATCAGAACTTGCAGCAAAGGCTTGCGAGAATTCCTTTAGCGCATAGCGTGATTTTAGATTAGAAACGAAACCGATGAAGTTACCTCGATTGGGATAAAACCATCGCATAAAGGGCGGATATTTCTGGCTACCTGGCTGGTCGTTGTAGCAGCCGAGCATCTCAAATGAGATCATCATACGAATGTCATCATTCCGCTCACGTGCAGCGCGCGCATAGACTTTACTGCCCATTTCACCAAAATAGAAAAATGGCGACTCTTCATTAACAAACGCGACCAGTTGTAGCGTACGCTCTGGTTTTTTCCCGCCGAGAAGCCGAGCAATCTCAAGTAATGCTGCGACGCCAGAAGCATTATCGTCTGCGCCCGCGCTACCTTTCACGCTATCATAGTGCGCACCAGCTAGTACAATTTCATTTGCCCGCTTGTCACCACGAATCTCGATCGAAAGGTTCTCGCTCCACACGCCTTTTGCGTTATAACCCTGGGCATGGACCTCGTAGCCAAGCTGACGCCAGGTATCTCGAATATAGTCAGCAGCAGCGTGGAGTGCTTCTGGACGCCACACGTTACGCTCACCGATTTTACTTGCAAGTTTTTCAATATGTGCTCGTAGGTGTTCTTCGAGTAATAGTTTCATTGTAAATCAAGATTCGTTGTTCAAGGATTTTAAGAAAGTCGTTCTTGATTAGTTCTTCACGTGTATCTGAAAGTTCTTTCGATAACAAGTTATCACATCCACCCGCAATCATCCGGCCGCCAACCGTTATTTTAATATCAATCAATCTAAAGAAGTTCATGAACCCTTCTGATTAAATGCAAAAGGACTTTTTCTTATCCAATACAGACTTATAATGTAACTATGAGAAATTATTTTGCATTGGGCACCGCCCTATGGCGCTGGCGTATGCTTAGAATTCTTAAGCGTCATCTGGTACCCCACCATATCTGGCAAAGTGTGACCAGACGCGTGTTGGTATTTAGAGAGTTAGATGCAGTGCAAATGGCTCACCTGCGCGAGATGACAGCATGGTTTTTGGATCAGAAATCGATTACCGGTGCTCAGGGTTTAGATGTGACGCTATCAATGAGGGTAACGGTAGCCGCCCAAGCCTGTTTGCTAATCCTGAATCTAGGTGTTGAGTATTTCGATGGCTGGGTCGAGGTCATACTTTATCGAGGCGCATTCCGTGTCAATCATGCACAGATGGATAACATTGGTGTGATACATAACGAAACAAATATTCTGACTGGCGAGTCATGGTTACGTGGTCCAGTAATTTTGTCCTGGGATGAGGTGGATCGTGATGCTTATCATTGTAAAGCTGGTCATAATGTTGTGCTACACGAGTTCGCACATAAGCTTGATAGTCTTAATGGGGTAATGAATGGCATGCCGCTATTGCGTCGTGATATGAGCCAGAAAAGTTGGTCAGATGCATTTTGTGGGGCCTACAATGCACTATGTATGCAAGTAGAAGCTGGAGAATCAACTTATATTAATCGTTATGCTGCTACCAGTCCTGCAGAATTTTATGCAGTATTGAGTGAATATTTTTTTACTGCACCAGAGATTTTAAAAAAATTCTGTCCCGATGTTCATGAGCAGCTGACGCTGTTATACAAACAGCCGGTATCACAATAAAAAAATGTAGAATAGCTAACATTTTCAAGGCAGTTTATTTGATAAACTGTTGTTTAAAATTTAATGAGAGTAAATTCAATGGGAATCCTGGACAAAGCAAAAGAACTTGGTGATAAGGTTAATGAATCAGTCGCAGCCTTTAGTAGTGATGAAGTAATTGCTAATACCGTCATTAAGGCAGTCAAAAAACAAGAAAATATTAATGCGATTTTAAAGCAAAAAGGCTCTAACTATCGTGTAGCAGATATTGAATTAGGCATGGGTATCCCTCCGACTGTTACGTTTGGCGTTCGGAGAGTAAAAGAAGTAAGTGATGCAATAATTAATGATAGTTTAGAGTGATAATATATAAAGTATATCAACCATTAGCATTCTTGACATTAGCATTCTTGATAGTCTTTCTGTTAACTGCATGCGCATATATGCCAGCAGGTCCCAGCATGATGGCTTCAGCTTCACCAGGTTCGGGTAAAAACTTTGATCAGTTTCGTAATGATGATTATAACTGTAGACAGTTTGCTCATGAACAAGTAAGCGGAATTAGTGCTAAGAAAACTTCAGCATGGATTGTTCAACAACAGTATGACTTTCGCTATTTACAATGTATGTACGCACATCACCATCTTATCGTGCCTGAGGATGGCCAGGTCATAGAGAATTCTACTAAGAGTGAATATAGCAACCCGATCAAAAGTATTCTGACTTCACCACCGAAGTAGCGCCTGTATGCCAAACTTATAGCTCTAATATGATTATTATAGAAAATGATAATATATTTTTAAGGATAGCAGTCAGAACTGGGTTTGCTCTAACGTGCCGAGATCAGGTATCAACACAGATTCAAAGATTATGTAATCGTTATCTTGTGCTTGCAGAACGGACAGCTACTGAAAGTGGGGCATTGGTTGTTCATGTTCCCTAGATGATAGGAGTTGATGGAGATATGCGAGACTGGTCATTCTTCAAAATTCTTGAGCATAACCCGATTGTAATCGAAGTATTACATCAATTATTAAAAGCCCGGTTCGTGGTGAAGAACTGGAGGAGGGCGATGCTACAGGTATGAAAAGGGACGTGATGCCCTCTAAAAATCCGAGGATAGAACAAATAGAATCTTTTCATAATTCAGTAACTGAGCATATAAAGATTATTTCAGATTATCAGCCTATTCATAATTGTTCTACAAAACATCACCCAGTTTTTGGAAAATTTAATGTGTATCAATGGCATTGTATGTTTGGTTTCCATCTTTTTATTTACTATAAACAGGCGAAATACATAATTAATAAAATAACTGAGAAATAAAGCAGTTCTGTGAAATCTGATAAATTAAGATTACGTTCAGGGTCATTTGAAAGTTCAAGAAAGAATACCTTTCAGAGTGCATCCGCCCTAGTGGCTAAGCTGGGAGGGAGTTATGCGACAAAGCTTGGAATCTATCTTGATGACCTAAACCCAGATGAAATCTATAAGTGGTTTCTCGCTGCAGTTTTGTATGGTACGCGTATTTCAGAAAAAATTGCTAGCCGTACTTGGCGCGAATTAGAAAGTAGAAGGGTAATAACGCCAGAGCGTATGATCAATACAGGTTGGGATAAACTCGTTGTCATTCTTGATCGGGGTGGTTACGTACGTTATGACTATAAAACTGCCACCAAATTACTCGATACTAGTAGCGTCCTTTTTGATAACTATGAGGGTAGCCTCAATACACTGCACGATGTTGCTACGGATTACAATGACCTAGAAAAACGCATTATAGATTTGGGTAAAGGTGTTGGTAAGGTAACTGCAGGTATTTTTTTGCGTGAACTACGCTGCAAGTGGCAGAAAGCAAACCCGCCACTATCATTACTAGCTCTTAATGCGGCTAATATGCTTGGCTTTCTCCCTAGGAGGTTGAGTAATTCTAGGCTAGCTCTTTCTTACCTGCAACATTTGTGGAGTGAAGAAGGAATGACTGATGAAAGTTTTCCTGATTTCGAGGCTGCGTTAGTTAGGAAAGGATTATGCTTGCGCCGTAGTGCAGCCCTAATCCCCGGCTGATCAAATCTATCTTATAGTTGCAAGTATCCATCCGGTGCTAAACTAGTTGCCAGCATGACATTATTAATATCTGCATGTTCTTTCCAAGTTCTAATAGATTGATTGCTGGTCTCTA
>JAHELA010000085.1:4565-6546 GCA_024644425.1 Nitrosomonadaceae bacterium | reverse complement strand
AGATTGATTAGACTGAGGCCAAGTGCAGCGGGCCCACCTAGTACCCCTGCAAGACCAGCTGCAGGTAAATTTACATTAAGAGGTGGGACTCCACTGGGAGCGGCGCCACCTGCTAATCCAGCCGAGCCTTGGGCACCATCCAAGGAACCACTAATCCCAAGGTCACGACTTCCAATACTTTCCACATTTTGAACACCAAAACGTGCGCCGAGATTTCGGCTAAATAAATCAGTCGCTTCTACAATGCGAGCTTCAATCATTACTTGTCTTACGGAAACGTCTATTTGTTCTAATAGTTTACGTATTTCCTCTAATTGAGTGGGAGTGTCTCTCACAAATAAAGTATTGGTACGCACATCTGTAGCCACGCTACCACGCTTTGTCAACATTTTTTGGTTTGTGTCGCCCAACAGTGCCATCATCGCGTCAGCTTTCTGATATTTCATCTGAAAGCTTTCCGTGTGGATCGGCTCTATATCAGAGATTTGTTGACGTGCTTCTAGTTCAAGTTTTTCCTTTGCTGCAATTTCATCCCTTGGTGCTATCATAATCACATTTCCAACCTGACGTTTACCCAGCCCTTTAGCTTGAAGCATGATATCAAGAGCTTGATCCCAAGGGACGTCCTTTAATCGCAGAGTAAGGTTACCGGTGACTGTGTCACTAGTGATAATATTGAGTCCAGTAAAATCAGCGATTACCTGTAGTACCGCACGAACTTCAACATTCTGGAAATTAAGTGAAAGTTTTTCGCCAACATAACCACCTTGCTTGGACCTTCTCCTTGATAGATCATCGGACTCTTCTGCCAAAGCCTGTATTTCAACAATAAAAGTTGTGTCTGCTTGGTATGCTGAGTGTTCCCATTCTCCCGCGGACTCTATTACCATGCGTACATTTTGCCCATCAGATACTGTTTCAACGGTTTGTACTGGGGTTGCAAAATCTATCACATTTAACCGTCGTTCTAAGTTAGGTGGCAAACTTGCATTAAGGAATTCAACAATTACGCTTTTGCCTTGCTTACGAACATCAATTCCTGCACCCGAACCTGATAAATCAACTTGAATTCGGCCTTCTCCACTAGCACCACGGTGAAACTCCACATCACGTAAACTAAGATTTTGTTCATTAGTTTTATTTTCAGAAAAGTGTGCAGTTGTAACGGAAGATGTATTTTCGGACGTCGCATCCCAAAGAGTGATTAAAAGAAATTTATCTTCAATTTTCGTATTGTATGTAAGTGGTTTGGAAAGATTCATCACCAAACGAGTCCGTTTTCCGGACTGTACGATGTTGATACTGCGTATTCCACCTTCGCCCATACTTTGTGTATTTTTACCAAGTGCATTAGCAGTGTCAGGGAAATCAAAGTAAATCCGAGCAGGATCGTTTAAGGAGATACCAGCAGGGGGATTAGCAAGGGGTTGGTTCATTTCCACTTTAAGTATTAGAAGATTACCTGGAGAGGTAGAAGTACTAATGTTTTCTATGCTAAATTGAGCAGCTTTAGTGGCTGTTATTGCATCTGGATTTGCAGCAAATGTGGGAAAGGCTACAGATAATAATAAGCTGAATCCAAGCCAGGTTTTTGGGTTTATAAGGTTCGGCACGTTCATTTGTTCTACTCCTGATCTTCAAGCATTAAAGTGCTGACACGTTCAGCCCAGTCACCAGTACTGTCCTGCACGATTTCTTTTAAATTTACTTCTGATTCTGAGATATCGGATATTAAGCCAAAATTTTGTCCTAGATAGCCGCCTGTTTTAACTCTATGGAGAGAATTATCAGGGGCCTTAATAAGTGCGTAGGATTCCTCCTCCTGTTCTAGAGAACCAACCATTTTTAAACTTTCTAAAGGGAACTTTTCTAAGGGTTCTTTACGACGTTCCAAATCAGGTTGAAGTCCGCCGCCCTCACCCTTTGCGAGTTTGTTCTTACGGGGTTTGAAGGGGTTAGGAATTTCAAATGCGGTATAGGG
>JAHELA010000085.1:0-4465 GCA_024644425.1 Nitrosomonadaceae bacterium | reverse complement strand
GGAACTTTTCTAAGGGTTCTTTACGACGTTCCAAATCAGGTTGAAGTCCGCCGCCCTCACCCTTTGCGAGTTTGTTCTTACGGGGTTTGAAGGGGTTAGGAATTTCAAATGCGGTATAGGGGAAATGAGAGTAAGGCTGTACTTCCGGAACAGGAACTACTTTTCCACGTAGACCCTTTCCTGAATCCCTAACGAATGCTTCCAAATCATTATGAGTTTCATTAGCACAAGCTAATAAAGTTAAAGGAAGCATTAATAGTAGTAGACGAGTCCACTTCATCACTTACCTCCCTTCTTCTGTTTTGCGGTCTCTTCTTCATCCAGATAACGGAATGTTTTTGCTGTAGCATTCATTATTAGCTCTCCATTCTTATCAGGAGCAATGCTTATATTGTTAAGGGTAACTATGCGTGGTAATTGTGAGATATCGCTGGCAAACGCACCTATGTCATGGTAATTTCCGGTGACGCGAACAGTAATTGGTAATTCGGCGTAAAACTCGGAAATAGTTTCACTGGCAGCAGGTTTAAATAATTCAAATTGTAGTCCACGCCCTAATCCTGCATGGTTTATATCAATTAAAAGTGCATCCATTTCAGATTTGTGTGGCAACTGCTTTAAAAGCGCGCCAAGAGAGAGTTCAATATCTTTTAATTGCTGTCGCAGTATGTCCAGATTAACTGCATCTTTCTTTTTTACCATGTAGGTTTCTTTTAGTTTTATTTCTTCCGCCTTGACCTGTTCCAAGGATTCCCATTGTTCTTGCCAATCTAAAAAATAGCCACCAGTGACGATTGCTACAAATAAAATAGCAAGTGAGCTAGCCTTAATAACTAAAGGCCAACTTCCTGGATCCTGGGTGTTAAGCTGATTAATTTCTTCTATAAAGTTCATGGCGAATTAAATAGTTAGCTTTTCTATAGTTTTGCAACTTCTTTAGCAGATTCTCCGTCACCGGCAACTAGAGGCGGGCGAACAAGAGTTATATTAAGATTAAACGCATTAAGGCGAGAATTATTTACATTAGATGCCTTGATTTCAATCAATGATGGTAGTCCCAACCAGGGTGAGGATTCCAACTTGCGCATCAATGTTGATACTCGTGCATTTGATTGGGCGTATCCTGTTAGATTGATAGTCTGATTAGTTTGCTTAATACCAGTAAGGTAAACACCATCAGGAAGTAATCGCACTAATTGATCAAGCAGATGTACAGTGTCAGATCGGTTAGCTTGCAAGGTTTCAACTACTTTCTTACGTGCGAGTAGTGCTGCAGTTTGCGCACGTATCTGCTTAATTTCATCAATTTGTTTATCGAGAACCGCTATTTGGTTTGTCATGTAAGTATTACGACTTTCCTGGTGTTCGATTTGTCCTGTGATCGTCATATGAACCGTTCCTACTGTAAGAAGTCCAAGAAAAAAAGTTATCCCGGCGAAGACGGCAAATTGTTGTTGCCGTGCTTTGCGCTTGAGTTCGCGATGAGGGAGTAAGTTAATACGGATCATAATGGGTCAAAGGATCTCATTGCTAGACCACAGGCAATCAGAAGCGAAGGAGCGTCTGCACCTAATAAATTTGGTCTAACCCGGTTAGATAGAGCCATATCAGTAAATGGGTTGACTATTAAAGTATTTACTTGAGCACGAGCTGCAACAATTTCATCTAATCCAGGAATAGCAGCGCAACCACCTGCTAAGAAAATATAATTAACTTCGGAATACTGGGTAGAAGAAAAGAAGAATTGCACAGCCCGCGCTACTTCCATGGCTAAAGATTCACAAAATGGGTCTAGTACGTCTTTCTTATAATTATCTGGAAGTTCTGAATTACGCCTAGCAGTTTCTGCTTCTTCTGGAGATAAGTTAAAGCAGCGTTGAATATCTTGAGAGAGCTGATTTCCGCCAAATGGTTGATCTCGCATATAGATGGATTGTCCGTTGAGTAGCACACTAATGCTCATTACTGTGCTGCCTATATCTACTACTGCAATAATCTGATCTTCTCCACCGTTGGGGAGTTGACGTTCAACCAATTCAAAAGCAGTTTGGGCAGCATATGGTTCAACATCCATTACAACTGTTTTTAGGCCAGCTGTCAGTGCTGCAGCTATACGATCTTCTACCTTTTCTTTATGAGACGCAGCGATAAGTATTTCAACCTCTTCAGGATTATTAGGTGCTGGTCCTATTACTTGGAAGTCTAGATTCACTTCATCAAGGGCAAAAGGAATGTATTGGTTTGCCTCGGTTTCGACTTGGAAAGCCAGATCATCTTCACGCTGATTTGCTGGAACAATGATTTTCTTGGTAATTACTGCAGCAGCTGGCAACGCCATGGCAACATTTTTAAGTCGTGTTCCCATGTGTTTACAGCCGCGTTCTAGAGTTTCGCCCACTGCCTCTAAATTCACAATATTGCCATCTAACATGGCGTCCCTAGGTAGGGTTTCTATAGTATAACGTTCAATACGATACGAATCTTTTTCCTTCCCATTTGTAGAGAGCTCAACCATTTTCACCGATGATGGACTAATATCCACACCAATTAATTGTGGCGATTTCGTTTGCAGGAAATCCAAGTTTATATTGATTTCTTTATTGAACATGGGTTAACTATCGGCAACATATATAAAAAAAATAGGTTTAAAAATCTCAGCAGCCATAAATACGTACAAAATATTATTTTGTTAATATTTCTCTTATAATTACACGCGTACATTGTGACAGCTCTTAAGGGACGGGCATTTTTAGAAGAAAGATGTATATATCCCTTAAATTAACGATATTTATTGAAGTTCACATGTTAAATTTCGCTGTACATTGATGAACGTTAGTGGTTTTATAAGGTCACTACATCTTTTACGGTATTTTTTGTCCCAATATTTAGGAACATGGTATTAACTGAAAGAACTAATCCATTTAAACTCTTTAAATCTAAGACGTTATATTTAATATAACCCTTCAAAATTATTTTACATGTTAGCGCGTTTGTGTCTCTACATTATCGGAGCATTTTTTGCATTAAGTTTGCTGGGTGCTCTGCTGATCGTTTTTGCTGCTCTGGTTACTATACCTACACTTCCAACGCTTGAAGTATTGACTGACTACCGTCCAAAGATTCCACTACGGATATATAGCTCTGAAGGCTTGTTAATAGGAGAGTTTGGTGAGGAACATCGTGACTTAGCAGATATAGACGAGGTTCCAGAACGTTTAAAGAATGCAATTATTGCTGCAGAAGATGAACGTTTTTATCAGCATGGAGGAGTAGACTACATAGGCGTGTTACGCGCTGCCTATTCCAATTTTACATCTGGTGTAGTAAGGCAGGGAGCAAGTACTATAACGATGCAAGTGGCAAGAAACTTTTTTCTGACTAAAGAAAAAACGTTAACACGAAAATTTAGTGAAGCTTTACTTGCATATAAAATAGAACATAGCCTAAGCAAAGACAAAATACTTGAGCTTTATATGAATCAAATATACTTAGGACAGCGTTCCTATGGTTTTGCTTCAGCGGCTAGAGTCTATTTCGGGAAGACCCTAAAAAACATTAGTTTAGCAGAGGCTGCCATGTTGGCAGGCCTGCCTAAAGCTCCTTCACGCTTTAATCCAGTCGTCAATCCAGCGCGTGCCAAGACGCGACAACTTTATGTGTTGCGACGCATGGAGGAGTTAAACCTTATCACCAAGAAGGAGTTCGAGGAGACTAAAGAAGAGCCATTGAAAGTAGTCTACAAGAAACATCAATTGCGAGTATTCCCTTTACGCGCTGAATACGTAGCTGAAATGGTACGCCAAGAGATTTATGAGCGCTACAAGGCGGAAACCTATACCAAAGGTCTTCGAGTTTACACAACTATAAGACAACTAGATCAGGAAGCTGCTTATAGAGCTGTACGTCAAGGAGTTATGGACCATGATAGACGTCATGGCTATCGTGGTCCCGAAGCAGTTATAAAATTACCTAAAAATAGCGCAGACCAAGAAGAGGTATTAAAAGCTGCGTTACAGAAAGTGGCAGATAGTGATGGGATATACGCTGCAGTGGTTTTGTCTGTCAATTCCAAATCTGTTCAGGCATATAGAAAAGGCGGTGAGAACATAAAGATTTTTGGTGATGGTCTTAAGTTCGCTAAAAGGTTCCTTAGTGGAAAAACAGGTAAAGGTCAGCAACGTATCCGTCCAGGAAATTTGATTCGTATAAAAAAGGGCGACAAAGGGGTATGGGAGATTGTACAACTTCCCCAAGCTCAAGCGGCTTTGGTTTCACTGAATCCAGAAGACGGAGCGATTCGTTCGTTAGTAGGAGGTTTTGATTTTAATCGTAATCAATTTAATCATATAACACAGGCATTGCGCCAGCCAGGCTCAAGCTTTAAACCTTTCATTTATTCTGCTTCTCTAGAAAAAGGTTTTACTCCAGCAACTGTTATAAATGATGCACCAATTTCTTTTACTGC
>JAHELA010000084.1 GCA_024644425.1 Nitrosomonadaceae bacterium | reverse complement strand
ACCCAAAAATTGACTTTGTAACATTACTTGGACAAGCGGGCACAGGAAAAACTTTACTGACTCTTGCTGCAGCTCTTATGCAAACGTTAGAGAACAAAGTGTATTCAGAAATCATAATGACTCGTGTCACTGTACCTCTAGGAGAAGATATTGGTTTTTTGCCTGGCACCGAAGAAGAAAAAATGGGTCCATGGATGGGTGCGTTAGAAGATAATTTAGATGTTCTTTGTAAGACTGATAACGAAATAGGTGAATGGGGACGTGCTGCCACACGTGATCTGATTCGTGCACGTATCAAAATAAAATCACTTAATTTCATGCGTGGACGTACCTTCATTAATAAATTCCTGATTATCGATGAGGCCCAAAATCTTACACCAAAGCAAATGAAAACACTTATCACTCGTGCCGGCCCTGCTTCAAAAGTAGTATGCCTAGGAAATATTGCACAGATAGATACACCCTACTTAACTGAGGGAAGTTCAGGGTTAGTATATGTGGTAGACCGTTTTAAGGATTGGAGTCATAGTGGACATGTGACCCTCCAACGTGGAGAGAGATCTAGACTAGCTGACTATGCTACAGAAGTATTGTAGTGTTATGTTTTTCTCTTAATAATGTGTAGGTGATGCGTAACTTTCAAACCTTGTATATTGGCCAAGAAAGGTAAGATCAATTTTACCTATGGGACCATTACGCTGCTTTCCAATAATAATCTCCGCAACCCCTTTATCCTGTGTTTCTGGGTTATACACTTCATCTCGATAGATAAATAAAATTAAGTCTGCGTCCTGTTCAATAGCGCCAGATTCTCGTAAATCCGACATTACAGGGCGTTTATGTGGATTTGGACGTTGCTCTAGACTACGATTTAACTGCGATAATGCTACAACAGGAACTTGTAATTCTTTTGCAAGTGCTTTTAGAGAACGTGAAATTTCTGAGATCTCAGTAGCCCGATTCTCTCCTTGGCTAGTGGAAGACATTAATTGTAGGTAATCTACCACAATTAACCCAAGGTCATTATGTTGTCGATGTAATCGGCGTGCCCGTGCTCTTAACTCCAAAGCATTTAATGCCGCGCTTTCATCAATATACAATGGAGCATCATTTAGCTTTCCAAGCGCATGGGTAAGTTTAGACCAATCCTCATCCAGTAAACGCCCGGTACGTACCTTGTGCTGATCCAGTCCACCTACTGAACCTAACATACGCATTGCTAACTGTGCGCCTCCCATTTCCATGCTAAACACTGCTACTGGCTTCTTTAACTCCAGTGCAACATGTTCAGCAACATTAAGTGAGAAAGCCGTCTTACCCATGGATGGCCTACCAGCTATAATGATAAGATCTCCTGGTTGAAAGCCAGATGTCTTCTGATCAAGATCGTGAAATCCAGTAGCGATTCCTGTGACATCACTAGGGTTCTCTTGATTGTAAAGAACCTCTATACGCTCAACAACGTCTTTTAGAAGTGGTTGAATATCGCTAAAACCCTTTTTTCCTCGTGCACCTGCTTCTGCAATTTCAAATACCTTTGTCTCAGCTTCATCTAACAAATTAGCAGCGGATCGTCCGGCAGGATTATATGATGAGTCAGAAATCTCAACCCCAACTTGAGCTAAGCTGCGCATAACAGAGCGCTCACGTACAATCTCAGCATATCGACGAATATTTGCTGCCGACGGTGTATTCTGCGCCATCATGCCAACATAAGCTAAACCACCAGCATTTTGCAATTCAGCAGAGGATTCAAGTGACTCTGCAACAGTGACCACATCAGCAGGTTTACTATGTTCTATAAGCTTGCAGATATGGCGATAAATTAAGCGATGATCCTGCCGATAAAAGTCTTCCTCATTAATAACATCAGCCACTTTATCCCAAGCATGATTGTCTAACATAAGTCCGCCTAGCACCGACTGTTCAGCTTCAACTGAATGTGGTGGAGTCTTATAAGACCCATTTTGTTGATCACTTGCTACAGTGGTTAATATTTGGGCCATAAATTTAGGGATAATTAACGAGTCGACAATTTGGTAATTCTACCACTAGCTATCAAAAGGAGAAATAAAAAGGGCTGTCTCCAGCCCCTTTTTATTTAATAATGGAAATTTGTGTTCAGAAAGTAGACTCACCCAGTACAGATACAGTGACGTGTACAGCTACATCACTGTGTAAAACGATAGTCAGCGGGTGATCTCCTACCTGCTTTAAGGGTCCCTGAGGCATACGAATCATTGCTCTCTCTATCTCAAGACCCTGAGTTTTAAGAGCATTTACGATATCTACATTAGTAACTGAACCAAACAACTTACCATCAACTCCTGCTTTTTGTGTAATTTGCACCATCAGTCCGTCAAATTTAGTTGCATAATCCTGGGCAGCGGCCAAACTTTCTGCTTGAGTTTTTTCCAGCTCGGCACGCTTTACTTCAAATTCTGCTATAGAGGCGCTTGTTGCCCTCTTTGCTTTACCCTGGGGAATTAGAAAATTTCGTGCGTAACCATTTTTTACATTAACCACATCACCAAGCTGGCCAAGGCTAACAATTTTTTCCATCAAAATAACTTGCATGCTATGGCTCTCAATGTAAGTCGGTGTAGGGCAACAATGCTAGATATCGTGCCCGCTCAACAGCAGTGCCTAGCTGTCGCTGAAAATGTGACTTTGTGCCAGTAATACGAGCCGGAATGATCTTGCCATTCTCATTAATAAAATCTTTCAATACCTCAACGTCTTTGTAATCCACCATCTTGATACCTTCTGCCGTAAAACGACAGAATTTTCTGCGCTTGAACAAGGGACGATTTGCATTCTTGTCCTTTTCTTTATCTTTACCATCCTTACGTCTAGAAATAAAACGAGCCATAATCCTTTCCTATTTCCTGATTAGATATAAAAAGTTATTTATATTCATACAACATATAACCACAGTCTATTAATATTATATTTCTTAACGACTACGATTTAGTTTATTTATTAGTACACTTTAAGTTCCAACATTAATTTCAACTGCTTCTTCTGTTTGCGAAACAGGTTTTGTTTTTTCGTCTCTCATCATTGGTGAAGGCTCAACAACAGGACCGTCTACTCTAATAGTAAGATAACGAAGTATCGCGTCGTTGAATTTAAAAGCATGGTCAAGTTCATCTAAGGTCTCTTGATCACACTCAATATTCATTAACACATAGTGAGCTTTATGAAGTTTATTAATTAAATATGCAAGTTGGCGCCGCCCCCAGTCTTCCTGGCGATGAACTCTCCCATTCTTTGCTGTCACCATACCATGGTACCGCTCAACCATCGCAGGTACTTGCTCACTCTGATCAGGATGCACAATAAAGACAATCTCGTAATGACGCATGCTGCCCCCTTCTGGGTAAAATCTCCCGTGATGCGCACACGGTGAGATAAGGATTAAGGAGGATCGAATTCTAACGAATTAATGAAATAATATCAATCAGTATGCGTATTTAAATGTAAAGTTTAAACTCCCAATATGCTAATTAACTTTATACTCTAATCACTTAAAGTATTTCTTTTCTTGAATTTTAAAGTTTTCTACTCTTTCTTTGCCGGAAAGTTTCAAATAGACATATTCCTGCACTGACTGAAACATTTAAACATTCAACACTACCTAGCATAGGAATGGAAATCAGCTGGTCACATGTTTCTCGGGTAAGATGTCGCATACCTTCCCCCTCAGCCCCTAGCACCCATGCAACAGGACCATCAATTTTAGCAAATTGAAGCTCGTCATTCGTTTCAACAGTAGTGCCAATTATCCATACACCGTGATGTTTTAATTCTCTTAAAGCACGCGCCAAATTAGTAACCGAAATATATGGAATTGTATCAACGGCACCACTTGCTATTTTGTGTACTGCAGCAGTTAGACCAACCGCACGGTTTCTTGGTGCAATGATTGCATGAACGCCAAAAGCGTCAGCAACCCGAAAACATGCTCCTAGATTATGAGGATCTTTGACCCCATCCAGAACCAGAAACAATGCTGGCTCTGTCAAAGATTCAAGTACATCTTCAATATTAATATAACTACAATTTGTATCTATTGATGCAACTACACCCTGATGACGAGTACTACCAGACATAGTAACAAGCCTTTCCTCATCACAGAAAATTAGGCGAATATTTTTATTTTCTGCAAGTTTTTTTAAGTCACGAATACGCTTGTCATGGCGTGTAGCATCAAGAAAAATTTCCTTAATACTGTTAGGATTCTTCCGTATGCGACTTGTAACAGCATGAAAACCATATATTTGGCGGGTATTAGACATTTAAACAATGAAATTCTAGGGTAGCTTGAGAAACACAATCAATTCTCTATTTAGAAAAAATTCGATAAAGACTTGTATAAACAATTCCAAAGTACTATTTTTTATTTATTGTTAGCTGGCACAAAATCAATCTTGCTAGCTTCTAAATCAACACGCACAATCTTAACTCTCATCCGATCACCAAGTCGATAATGTCTTCCGCTACGCTCTCCAACTAACATATGCTTGACTGAATTAAAATGAAAATAATCACTTGGTAATTCAGAAATATGTACTAACCCCTCTACATAAATATTATCCAGTGCTATAAATAAGCCAAAACCGGTAACACCACTAATAACACCACCAAAACACTCACCGATTCTATCTTGCATATAGAAACATTTGAGCCACGATTCTACATCGCGACTAGCTTCATCAGCTCTACGCTCTGTTTGAGAGCAATGTTTGCCTAGTTCATGCCAGTTACCGGGACAATACGTTGTTTCATTAAGAACTGCTTTGATTGCACGATGTACCAACAAGTCTGGGTAACGCCGAATAGGTGAAGTAAAATGAGTATAGGATTCATATGCCAACCCAAAATGCCCGGTATTTTCTGGGCTATAAATAGCCTGACTAAGAGACCTTAGCATTACGGTTTGTAGTAGTTGAGCATCTGGTCTATCTTTACTCTTTTGTAGTGTCTTTACATAATCTTGTGCGGAAGGTTTATCCCCGCCACTTAACTGTAAACCAAATTCTTTAAGAAAGTCACGTAGAGCGTCGAGTTTTTCCGGAGTGGGGCCCTCATGAATACGATACAATGTAGGCTGTTTGTGTTTCTGTAAAAAATCTGAGGCACATACATTTGCTATTAGCATACATTCCTCAATTATACGATGTGCTTCGTTGCGCTTCACGGGCAGAATCTGTTCTATCTTGCCAAGTTCATTAAAAATCATCTGAGTTTCTATGGTTTCAAAATCAATGGCACCACGCTTTTCCCGTGCTTTTAGTAGCACTTTATATAGCTTGTAGAGCAACTGTATATGCGGCATTATTTTTGTATGCTGCCTAGCTTCTTTACCTTCAGGATCATTCAGCATTGCTGCTACTTGTGTATAGGTAAAGCGCACATGAGAATACATTACCGCTTCATAAAAACGGTAATTAGTAAAATCTCCTTTGGTATTGATATTAATTTCACATACCATGCACAGACGTTCTACCTGTGGATTAAGAGAGCACAAACCGTTAGATAGAACTTCTGGTAGCATTGGAATCACGCGTCGCGGAAAATATACCGAATTTCCGCGAACAAGCGCTTCTTTATCGAGAGCATCGTTAGAATGCACATAGTGACTAACATCTGCAATAGCGACATATAACTTATAGCCCTTACCATCACGCTCACAATATACAGCATCGTCAAAGTCGCGAGCAGTTTCACCATCGATGGTCACCAAAGGCAAATGACAAATTTTCTGTCTCCCAACTAAATCTTTTTTTAACATTGCGCTTGGAAATTTTGCAGAAAGTATTTCAATTTCACGTGGGAACTGGTGTGGCAAATCATGTTTACGAAGTGCAATCTCAACTTCCATTCCTGGAGCAGTATAGTCTCCTAGAATCTCAATAATGCGGCCAATTGGCTGTGTATTTTTTCCCGGTTGTTGAATGATCTCCACTGTTACCACTTGACCTTCCTTCGCATTCATAGACTCTTCTTTCGGTACTAAAATATCCTGACTGATCCGCTTGTTCTCAGCTACTACAAACAAAATACCGTATTCAACATGTAATCGCCCAACTAATAAAGATGTAGCACGCTCAAGCACTTCCACAATGGCCCCTTCTTTGCGCCCTCTCCGATCTATACCGATTTCGCGCACCATTACGCTATCGCCGTGCAACACCTGATGCATTTCCTTAGAACTTAGGAAAATATCTGGGCTACCGTCGTCAGGTAGTAGGAAGCCAAAACCATCCGCATGACCATGAACCTTTCCCTTTATTAGGTTCAATTTCTCTACAACGTAGATATCACCCTTACGATTGCGCATGATTTGACCATCTCGCATCATTGCTGAAAGTCGGCGACTAAAAATTTCTTTTTCTTTTTTTGTAATTTCGAGAAGAATCTGTAACGTTTGCTCAGTAACAGGAATACCTTGCTCTTTTAAGGTTTGTAGAATAAATTCTCTACTTGGTAATGGATGTCCATAACGATCTTTTTCTTGTTTAAAATACGGATCAGTATTACGTAGTTTACGTTTTTTCTTGTTTGACAAAACAATGGGTTCCTATAGAATTGCGGCAAAATTTAGCATCCTAATTTTGATGGCTGTTGGCCCAGATGGCGGAATTGGTAGACGCACTAGGTTCAGGTCCTAGCGGTGGCAACACTGTGGAGGTTCGAGTCCTCTTCTGGGCACCAAAATTTAATTTT
>JAHELA010000083.1 GCA_024644425.1 Nitrosomonadaceae bacterium | reverse complement strand
CTCCAGCACTCAAACGTGCTGATGCAGGCATTGCAATGGGAATGAAAGGTAGCGAAGCGGCCAAAGAAGCTGCTGAACTTGTCCTGGCTGATGATAACTTCGCTTCGATTGTTGCAGCTGTGCGTGAAGGGCGTACAGTATACGATAATATCAAGAAAGTTATTAGCTGGACGCTACCGACTAATGCTGGTGAGGCAATGACGATAATTGTCGCTTTGCTCCTTGGTATGACGTTACCGGTTACTCCCATTCAAATTTTGTGGATTAACTTAATCACTGCTGTTACTTTAGGGATTTCGCTAGCTTTTGAGCCTACGGAAGCCAATACCATGCGCCGCCCACCACGACCCAGAAACGAGCCACTTTTAACAGGCGAGCTAGCATGGCATATTGTACTTGTTTCTGTATTGTTCCTATGCGGAGTATTTGGCATTTATGATTATTCAGTCGACAAAGGGTATTCCCAGGAGTTGTCTCGAACCATTGCGCTGAACACGTTGGTTGTGATGGAGATTTCCCATCTATTTTTTATACGAAATATTTATGGTACATCCCTTACCTGGAAGGCGATACGTGGTACAAAGGTGGTTTGGATAACTGTTATAGCCATCACAGTTGCTCAGCTCGCCATTACTTATCTACCGCCGTTACAAAAAGTATTTGCCACCGAATCCATTCCCTTCTTTGACGGTGCGCTCATTATTTGTATTGGTATTGCGTTGTTCGCTATCATCGAAATTGAAAAACAGTTGCGTTTAAGTTTTACACCCAGAGTAGTACAAACGCCATAATAATGATTTTTAATATATAGTGAGATTTGTTATTAAAATAATCTAAGCTAAATTTATTTTTCAGGGCATTTTTTGGGGAATAATTATTTATGTTTTCTGAATGTTTGTCTTGTACCAGAAGTAGGTTTATCATCATATCCAATAAGATATTGTCATGGGACACTCAGAGACAGAAAACCACAATAACTGACAATACTCCACAATAAATGAAGTAAAATAATTCCTTGATTGTATTGTTCTAGTTTGTTGTCATGTGTTGCAGATTGTTGATTACAGGGGGCTCATAATCCCTTGGTCGTTTGTTTGAGCCCAACCTGACCCACCAAATTAAAAAACACTATTTTTTTGGGTGCAAAAAATGATATTCAAAGTCACATGTCTTACATTTACAATGATAAAGATCTTCTTCGTCTCGTATAGCTACGATATCAAGTAAAAAATTTTGTCCGTCCTTTATCCAACAATGAGGACATTTAATCCCAACCCATGATTCTGCTTTTTCATACACTTGTTTTACCCGAGGAACCTTATCACGTGGAACAACAGACATATCAAAATTATATTTTTTAAATACATCTTTATGTATTTTAGTTGCTAATTGAAGTGCAATTTGTTGTAAATCCTGACTTAGATAATGATGAAGCTCTTGTTCTGACATAAAATTCAACTCCTATTTAATTTAATGGATCATAAATAAATTATGTTTGTTATCATATTGCAACCATGGCAGATTTGATTGCTGGTATATAATCATGTCGACGCGCGCCGCATTGAGCCACCAGACTCGGGGTTTCCGCCTCCGTAACTAATAGGGTCAAGGACTGCTGCTGGGACAGGAAGCTTTAAGAGGCCGTATAAGTTAGCTAGGTTGTTACGAAACAGTTTATCAAAACTTGTTACTATCTCAGATGGGTTGTAATCTCCAAGCCACCAAAACCAATCTGAACTTTCGCAAGATGATAACTGCCGTTCAGCCTCGATTTGCTCTTCATACGTTAGACGTCCGCTCTGAATTACTAGATCAAAACTTTGCTTCGCTTCACATAGTAGCTCCCATGCATTGTTTGTATCACGATCACCAATCCAAGTAGAAAATGTTCCATATACCCAGCTACCCGCAACTAGTGCTGGCAAGGTGGCCATATCAGTACATCTCTTAGACGTAATATAGCTACTATAAGTTGTGGTACAGATTGAGGGATGATTCTCAAGAAGTTCGTAAAGATCACTAAGAAAGTAATAACCATTATAAGGATAGTATTCCCAGGCGTTCTCACCATCAAGAATTACACTTATAATTGGGCTTTCATTTGGTAGAGCATTGTGCCCAATCTGTTCTATGCTCTGTATAAAATGTTCAGCAGCATCGCGACCAAACCATTTCGCATATTCGAATCCAATCATGTCTGATAATTTCTCATCACGAAAGAAACAAATTAAGTTTTTAGAGGATCCATGTACTTGGTAAGGCCGGTAAAGATATCGATTTCGTTCGAGTAACTGATTTGGATTTGACTTACGCAAGCTGTTGGCTAGAACACCCTCGCTACTGGCGCTCCATTGGCAACCATGTTCAGTAAAAACATCTAATAACGATTGTGAAATTGCTCCTTCTGCTGGCCAAACGCCATTGGGCTTGGCTCCAAAACGTTTCAAATGACTTTCCATCGCAGACACTAAGTGAAATTCCACACGACTGCGTCCCCCTGGATAAGTAGTTTCTGTTGGTAAAATAATATTGGACTCACTATCACGAGCAGAAGAGAAATCAATTAGTAACGGGGAAAGTGGATGATAATACGGCGTAGTCGATAGCTCGATTTGGCCTGAATCGGCTAATTTTCGGTAGCGTGGAATTAATCCTTGGATCAATTCTCCTATTAAATTGAATAGTTTTAGTCGATCGACATGGGAGAAATTCTCACCTTGTGCCATTAGGCTGGCTACTTCCTGTTTTTCTCTGCGTACACTCTCTCCAGTCCATGCCAAGTGATACCACATTAGCAAGTCTGCAAGATATTGCCCAGAAAGGTATGCGAGGTCATCTTCTTTGTTTCTTTTCTCCAATATTTGAAACACCTCATATAGACGTTTATACATTGGGTAAGGCTGTAGCATTCTTAAGTGATTACTGAGAAAACAGCTTTTGAATATTAGTAGCCGTTCGCTTGCAACAATCTGATTTAGGTCAGGCGTGGCTAGTAAACGAAGTAATGGATCACGAATTTCCCTATGGATAAATTGCTCAGAATAGTCTTCTATTTGATCAAGAAGTATTGGTGTGTAATTAATTATTACTTTGATGTGAGGATGCTTTTCTAGATGATATGCCATGTCGGTGTAATCCTTGATGGCATGCAAATAAACCCATGGCAGAGTAAATTCACCAGTCTTGTAATCGCGATAATCCGGTTGATGCATATGCCACAATAGGACAAGATCTATTGGTTGCATTTATTAAAAATCTAGCTGGATAGAATTCATTATTGTAAATAATTTATACTTTTTGTTAGCTATATATTCAGATCATAAAAAATTGAGTAAGAACAAAGATTCTAATTATCTTATTTTAGGTCTGATAGTAAGGACGGCGCAAGGAGCATATTTGCCAACGAACTCTGCAACACTTCCAATGGTAAATCGTTTCCACCCACCTAAGCCATGAGTTCCAAGAACAATAAGATCAGCATTAAGCTCTTCTGCAATACGAACAATTTCATGGCCGGGGTCTCCCTCAGTAAAGATAGTTTCGACTTTTAGGTCAAAGGAATCTGCTAGTTTTTTAAGAGTATCTTTTTCACGTTGTCGGATTTGTTCTTTACTTTTAGTCAACCTGTAGAGATCTTCTGCTTTTAGGTCAGATACTCCTGCTGTAAAATCAAATACTCCGGTCGTTAAATAATGAGAGGGGGGAACGTTCCACGCACTTATATCGAATACGTGCAGAACTTTGAGTTCCGCATGGTAGGTGTGAGCTAACAGTTGGGCATGGTGAGTTGCATCTTTTGAAGCATCTGAAAAATCGGCAGCCAGAATAATTTTTTTAATTTGGTCTTGTGCTGGTATTTTCATGGAATTTGATATTTCCTCGCCGACGTCGTTCATAATCTTCCAACTGGCGTTTTGCAGCATCAAATGTATCTCGTAGCACCACATAGATATCCTCATTTGCTCCACGATTGACCACCAATTCCTTGTCAGGAACTGTGATGTCAAGCTGTATTTTGAAGAGCTTCCCCTGGTGCTTGTGTTTTCCTACTACTTCTACCGTGGCTTTGCAGCCGATCATATGGGAACAGAACAACTCAAGTTTTCTCATCTTCTCCCTGATGTGTGTTTCTAACGCATCAGAGTGTGGTGTACCATGAAAATTGATTTGGAATGGACGTTGCATATAATAAATTCTCTTATACTAAGTTCTTAACTGAGCTTCTTTCTTTTTTTCACTCTGAGGAATTCTGGCCAGCTCTGACATCTCCTCAGCGAGTATGCCAATTAAGTCATCTGCTGTCATAATGCCTTCAAGTTCATCTTTCACATTTATAACTGGAATACGACGGACTCCCTTGGCACACATTATATGAATTGTGTCGAGCACGGTTTCATTGCTTTGCACGCTGACCAGTTGGGAGCTCATGATGTCACCCACACAGAAATTATTTAAGTCTACCGACTTGGCAATGATCTCGATTACCATATCACGATCAGTAACAATTCCAACTGGAATTCGTTTGCCATTGGTTTCATCCACGACAACCAGATCACCTACATGGTGTTGACGCATGAGTTGTGCCGCTTCAAGGACACCCATATTTCTTGTAGCAAAAACTACTTCACGGTTGCAATATTCACCAATAGAGCCGAGAAACATAGAAACTTCCTTCAATTAAATAATAACAGGTAGAAATAGGTAAAAAATAAAATCAACTTTAATCACTGTAGTTTATGTTCCCTATCGTTATGTCTACTTTGTGCGAATAATGAACAAGTATAATTTTGGCAGCAAAAAAACTTAATGTGTTTTTATATCAGATACTGCTACTGCTCCCATTTCACGCATCGAATTTAGCCAAGCAGGGTATTTTTCGGATGTTATTCCAGTAGATTGTGCAAATTCCGCAGCATCTATCCAATCCACATCACCATTCCTGTCCTTAGTTATAACAAGAATACGCCCCTTATCACTGGAAGGTAATAAAGATGTAAGTGAGTTTTCCATAGTTATAATATATGGGCATTCCCTTTGAACTCAAGAGGATTTGGAAATTTGAAAAAATCTTATATGTTTCCTAGGAATTTGGAACGATAAAATGTTAATCAATTGCACAGTGAAATATTTATTGATTATATGTCAATCAAATTATATTTAAGGGTCAGCTTTATCCAAACCATCTCTGTTTTTACGCTCACAGATAAACTCTGTTAGAAAAAATGATGATCTCATCTTAATAAATAAAATTAATAAATCTGCTTTGTTCAAAAAGCAGGCATTTATATACACCGGCACTAAGTCGGAGCATGTTTAATAATTGTAGAGAAAGCTTAGCAATAGGGAACAACAAGAACGTTACATCGTGTACATATAAGTACTTGTCTTGTGTTGTTGCTTAGTATAAATTTCTCTACAACTCCTATTCCAAGCCCGAGACCGTGCTTCCCGAGTATGATTAGATAAATTACGCGCATCTGCAGTGAACAAGGTGCAGCGGTGATTACAATACTGGAAAAAGCATGATTCGAATTTGGTTACTGTTTCTCGCATTCAGCTACAGCACCTGTGCGGCACCGGTCAAGGAGGCACTCGCGCCGAGTGAAAGCGAGCCGCACAAAACAATCTATCTGGTGAACCACGGCTGGCATGCTGGGATCGTGCTACGGCGTGCCGACATACCTGACAATATCTGGCCAAAGCTTGAGAATTTTCCCGACCAGGAATACCTAGAGGTGGGATGGGGGGATATGGATTTTTACCAGATACCGGATCCCCACTTGGGACACATCCTGAAGGCGGCCTTGTTGCCTACCGCCAGCGTCCTGCACATTGTCGGTTTTAACGGCCACGTGCCTGCTTATTTCCCTTATAGTGAGATCATCAGGATTGAGTTGTCCTCTGCCGGCTTTGAACGTCTCTCGCGCACGATTGCATCAAGTTTCGCACTGGACAAGGCCGGTAACACCACATCACCGAGCCCTGGTCGTTACGGAAATAGCCGCTTCTATCTATCCAGAGAGACCTACCATCTGTTCAACACTTGTAATGTATGGACAGCCCGGGCGTTACGTACCGCCGGTCTTCCCATTACCCCGGCAACCGCCAACAGTGTAGGAAACCTTATGTCCCAGGCACGTAAGTTTGGCGTAGTGGTGCAATCAGAGCCGGAACCTTCGGAGTAAAGCGTTAATCGGGATGATGGAGAACCAAGGTAGTCTGTGGCGCTAGCTGGCCTATAGGCGCGGTTGCTCACTCGCCGTGTAGCGGCAGATCTAACCACAGAGTAAAAGCCCGGATATTCCAATCCCTTATTTGAAGCGAGATTTAGCTGAGTCTATTGCTTCACTAATGGCATCCCAGACCGTTTCAATACCCAAATTCATATCTTCCCAGGCTATCTCTACACCCACTTTCATATCCTTCCAAGCTTTCTCGCTTGCCTGTTCGAGTTCGCTCAGTTGCTTATGAGCTTTATCCTGTTTACCGCGTAGAGTTTCAATTTTTTTATGGAGTTCAGCATGAACTTGCTCCTCAGCTTGGTCTACTTTAGTAACTAAAGCATCTATTTTATTATTCCACTGATCGAGTTCCGAATGCATTTTACGGACAAATTCGTCTTTTGTACCCATGTTTTTCCTTCTATATAAGTAGTTGAAGGTTAATCGACATCACTTAATGAATTACACACGATTATACTATGCTACATTTTAATAGTAATAAAAACATCTATTCCAATACAGTC
>JAHELA010000082.1 GCA_024644425.1 Nitrosomonadaceae bacterium | reverse complement strand
CGAAATTAGCGTGGGAGGAGTCAGCAACTTTTCCGTTGCTTGGGGAGCCATGGCAGTTAGCTATTTCAGCATCTGGAGTGATGCAGATGACTAAAGTAAAAGCAAAAACAAGAGTAGAAAAGAGACAGTTAGCATTGCCTCTACCATCAATACTTTCTACTCAAGAAGTTGAGCGAATCGTTATGAAATGGTATCACAATCATGCGCTAGCATGTTTTAGTGAGCGTATCGCATTTTTTGCAAACAAGCTATGTGTGCCCCTTCCACAACTGAGATTATCACGTGCCAAAACCCAATGGGGTAGTTGTGACATTTGCGGTACTGTTTATCTAAACTGGCAACTGATTCAACTGTCACGTAGGTTAATAGATTACGTAGTTGCGCATGAAATGTCACATCTCATAGAGATGAATCATTCTTCAACATTTTGGAAAATAGTAGAAAGTATTTATCCGAACTATTTGGTAGTTCGGGAGGAATTGAGAAAACTTAGTTAGGAATGATATGTTTGATTCGTATCTTTTAAGCATGCCCCATTCATTTATTAATTTATATTTATGTTAGTATTTTGGATCTAATTTTTTGGTAATTTCTCCATGTATAGATTATATATTGCAATTTTGTTGATCTTGATGTTAGAGGCCTGTGGACTGAAGGGGCCTCTTTATATTCCTCAAGATCCACTATTACAAGAGGCACAAAAAGATCAGGTAGAAGGAAAAAAGAATTGAGTAAGTTTCCCTATTTTGAGTACCACAATACAAAGCTTTGTGTCGAATCAGTTCCTCTAGATCGTATTTTTAGAGAATATGATACCCCCTGTTATGTTTATTCACGATCTGCGCTAATCGCGGCTTTTAAGGAATTTGATTCGGCGTTTGCTGAACGAGACCACTTGATATGTTATGCAGTAAAGGCTAATTCTAGTCTTGCAATTCTTAATTTATTTGCCAAAATTGGTAGTGGTTTTGATATTGTTTCTGGTGGCGAGCTTCAGCGGGTTCTTAAAGCAGGAGGTGACCCAAAAAAAATAGTGTTTTCTGGTGTCGGAAAAAGCGCTGATGAAATGCGAGCTGCGCTTATTGCTAATATACTTTGTTTCAACGTGGAATCGGAAGTGGAACTTGGGACGCTGAATCAAATTGCAAGTGAAATGGGTAAGATTGCCCCAGTAAGCCTAAGAGTTAACCCGGACGTAGATGCTAGAACCCACCCTTATATTTCAACTGGTCTAAAGGAGAATAAATTCGGCATCCCTTTTGTTGAGGCAGAAAAACTCTATACTTCTAGTAAAAATCTTACCAATATCAGAATTATTGGATTAGATTTTCACATTGGTTCACAATTAACTGAACTTGCTCCATTTACAGAAGCTTGTAAGAAGATGATAGGATTGTTGGATCACCTAGAAGAGGAAAGTTTTCAAATAGAGCACCTGGATTTAGGTGGTGGACTTGGAATTAGATACTTTGAAGAAAACCCACCATCGGCCCAAAGTTATGTTGAGGCATTGTGTTCAGATATTGGCCATCGTTCTCAGCGTATTTTAATTGAGCCTGGACGTTCATTGGTAGGGAATGCTGGCTTACTACTAACCCGTGTCGAGTATTTAAAGCATACAGATCATAGAGATTTCGCTATAGTAGATGCGGCTATGAATGACCTGATACGTCCGGCCTTGTACGATGCTTATCATGAAATTTTGCCAGTTAATATAAACGATAATAAAATTAAAAATTACCAGATAGTAGGACCTGTTTGTGAAACTGGTGATTTTCTTGGACATGATCGTAAGCTTGCTCTAGTCAAAGGGGACCTACTTGCTGTCATGTCTGCCGGAGCTTACGGTATGAGTATGAGTTCTAATTATAATAGTCGCCCCCGTGCTGCCGAAATTATGGTCGATGGCGACCAAACTCATCTTATTCGGGAGCGCGAGTCTTTAGAGCAATTAATTTTTAATGAAAGAACCTTACCATTGTGAGTAAGGTAAAATAAAGATACACCTCAATTTATAACAGGACATATATATTTTTTCTTGTATACGCCATTATTTTCTAGAAGTTATGGCGTTAGTTTTTTTACTATAGCAAAAGAATTGTGGCAAGACCCAGGAAAATAAAGAATCCTCCGCTGTCTATTACAGCAGTAATCATCACGTTAGAACCTGTTGCTGGATCGCGTCCTAATTTATGCAGTGTAAGCGGGATTAGCACACCCAATATTGCTGCTAACAAAAAAGTTAATGCCATGGCCAAAGTCATTACTAAGCTAAGAGAAATACTGTTATAAATCAAAAAGGCAAACAGTCCTACTACGCCGCCACAAACAAGACCATTAACAACACTTACACCAATTTCTTTTGCGAATAGTTTGCGTGCATTACTAACATTAAGTTGTTCTAAGGCAAGAGCACGTACAATCATGGTGATGGTTTGATTGCCAGAGTTCCCGCCGATACTTGCAATAATTGGCATTAGTGCTGCTAGTGCCACCAGTTTCTCGATAGAGCCCTCAAATACACCGATTACTCGGGAAGCAACAAATGCTGTCACTAAATTTATAGCTAGCCATATCCAACGATTTTTAACACTCTTCCATACTGGTGCAAACAAATCTTCTTCCTCACGCAGCCCAGCTAGATTCAAGGCTTCACTTTCAGATTCTTCCCGAATGAAATCCATAACTGCATTGACAGTAACGCGTCCTAACAATTTGTTGTTTATGTCCACAGCTGGAGCAGAAACTAGGTTGTAACGTTCAAATGCATGAGTTGCTTGTTGTGCTTTATCATCTGGATAAAGTTTAACCATTTTTGTTGACATTACCGATGCAACCTTAGCATCAGGGTCACTTACTAGTAGACGATTTACAGGAAGTACGCCCTTTAGCTTTTCGTCCCGATCTACTACAAATAACTGATCAGTATGGTCAGGTAGGTCTTCTAAACGGCGCAAGTAGCGTAAGACAACCTCTAGTGTTACATTTTCACGGATAGTTACCATATCAAAGTCCATTAGTGCTCCAACAGCATCTTCCGGGTAGGACATTGCTGAACGTAGTTGCTCGCGTTCTTCTATTGGTAAGGTTTGAAATAGATCATCTAAAACATATCGTGGTAGATCGGGAGCTAGATCAGCTATCTCATCTGCATCGAGCTGTCCTGTTGCAGCTACTAATTCACCACTATTCATAGTGGCAATAAGTGTTTCGCGCACGGCATCTGATGTTTCTAACAGAATCTCACCGTCTCGCTCTGCTTTAACTAAGTCCCAAATCATAAGACGGTCTTCTAGGGGTAGGGCTTCAAGAATATAGGCGATGTCAGCAGGATGCAATTTATCAAGCAGGCTTTGTAATTCAGTCAAATTTTGTTTATGTACTGGAGATTCGTCTAATTTAAGGTTTTTTATATCCTGCATTTGTACGAAACCTTCAACCAGTTTTTGTTTGCTCAACAGATAAATAATCCGCTGCAAGTGTTGTTGCAGATCTTCCGTTTCTTGCGCGTTGTTATTATTTACTCTAGTCATGGCAAATTGTATTCAAGTAACCAAAAAAATTTAGAATTGTAAGAAAATAGAGAAATACGTCATGTATTTGTCCTAAAAAAATAATTAGTAGAGAGTATGCACTATGTTAGCAGGAAAACCAGTAATAAATATTCAAGGAATTTGAGCAGAGGGCATTCTGTCGATAATGATTTCAGTTTTTTTCAACAACCATGGTGTATTACGTTTACGGTCATAGAATCGTGGGTTAGGAATCATAGCTGTAAGGTGAGCAGATTGCTTGATAGATAAAGAGGAGGCAGAAACATTAAAATAGTATCTAGCAGCAGCCTCTGCCCCAAATACATGATTACCCCATTCAATTACATTTAAATATATTTCTAGAATCCGACGTTTGGGCATCACATTTTCTAGCATTAATGTGATGATAACTTCTTCCATCTTACGCCAAGGTGTTTTTTTACTTGACAGAAATAGATTCTTTGCAAGTTGTTGGCTAATTGTAGAACCACCAGCAACAAGTTTTCCTTTGTATAAGTTTCTTTTATAGGCTTTTTGTATTGCATCAAAATCAAAACCTCTATGCTTCATAAACTTGGCATCCTCTGCTGCAATAACAGCGCGTTTTAGATTAGGAGAGATAAGATCATAAGATACCCACTTATAGTATAGGTTTATTCCAGAAGCAGGACTTTTCTTCTGCAATTCATCAAGCCGATTCTGCATAAAAGCGCTGTACGAAGGATTATAAAAATTCCAATATACAATATGACAGAGTATCCATATTTGATAGAAGAAGATTAGACAAAAAATAAATAGGAGGATTTTCCAGAGCCAATACCTGTGGGGCTTATTCACTTATTTCTCATATCATTCTGAGTTTTTTTACGTAGCATTTTTATCACTGGCTTAGTTTCAGGTCTAATTCCGCGCCATATAAAGAATGATTCAGCAGCTTGTTCCACTAGCATACCAATACCATCAGACAAATGCGTTGCCCCCTCCTTTCTTGCGAATTGCAGAAAAGGAGTGTTCATATTGCCATACATTAAATCGTATACTAGTGATTTAGCAGAAAAAATACCTTGCGGTAGTGGTAGTGATTTGTTTATTAGACTAGTAGAAGTAGCGTTAATTATTAGGTCAAATTCTTTCCCTAAAATATCTTTGTAATTACCAGATTCAATATTTTTATATGAAGAAAATTGTTTTCGTAATTCATGAGCTTTTTGTGTAGTACGATTTGAAATTGTAAGTATTAGTGGGTTTTGTTTCAGTAATGGCAGCACTATGCCGCGAGCAGCACCACCTGCGCCACATAATAATACTCGTTTAGCCGTAATAGCGAATCTAAGATTAACTGTGATATCACGTATTAATCCGGTTCCATCTGTGTTGTCGCCGTATATTTTGTCACCATCAAAAACTATTGTGTTGACCGCGTGAGAAGATGATGCTTGCTCTGTTAGTTGGGTTGAAATTTTGTATGCCTCAACCTTGAATGGCAAAGTTACGTTCAATCCCTTTCCTCCACCTTGTCGAAAAATTTCTATTGCAGTTGTAAAGCCATTTAGTGGAGAAAGTATAGTTTCATAACGTATGTGCTGTTGTGTCTGTTTCGAAAACTCAGAATGAATTAGTGGTGATTTACTGTGGGAGATAGGATTACCAATGACGGCGTAAGTATCAATCATAAGTGTAGTGATCAGAAGTATTGATAATCAGAGTAATTAAGGATTTAAGCTTACATTAATTATTTACTCATCAGTTCATCTGTGCGGGTAAATACCCATGTACGTGTAATATGCAATATGTCGGTATCTCGACTAATCTCAGGCGGAAAAGGCGCAAATCCATTTTGTCCAGCAAGTTTAACGATCTTTATAGCTGCTTCATCCAGAATCTTATTTCCTGACGAACGATTAATTTCGATCGATTCAATATTACCATTTGCCATAATACCAACGGTAAGTTGTAAGTTTCCATATAGTTTATCTCGTTTGGCAGATTCCGGATAATTAAGGTTTCCAATACGTTCTACTTTTATGCGCCAAGCCTCTACATAACTTGCAAAACGGTACTCCTTCGTTCGAGCGCCAATGAATTTACGTTTAGGGCGTTTTTGATAAGCTTCATAATCTTTGGCAATTTGTGCTTCTAAGCGAATAATTTCACGACTACGTTGAATCAATTCTGTGGCAGTTGGAATTTTTTCCCCTTGTTTCATCTTTTCTAAACGAGAGTCTGACTGATTAATTTCTTTCTTGTTCTTGACTGCAGTCATCAGTCTTTTTGCTTCCTTCTCAAGTTGTTTTGTTATTTGTTCGGCTCTGGTTACTTCAAGTTGCTTTATATTAGGTTTAGTCTTAGTTATATCAATTGATTTTTTATGTGTAGGAGATAGTGGAAAAGGTGACTTAGCGCGACGGTTTTTATCAGTATTACCGCCACCATCTAAATTAGCTTGTGCAAGCGCATCTGCTTTTTGTGGTTTTGATATTGACTTACTATTTACCAGAACTACTTCAAGTGATGTAACCGTGTCATCGAACTTTGGAGTCGGAAGCTTAAAAGTTACACCAAATAGTACAATTACATGAAAGATAACAGATATCAATATAGCCACGTTCAAGCGTGAAGATGGGTCTAGTATCCAGCTACGAAATGTAGCAAGATTAAAGTCTGGCATATTTGTTATAGCAGTCAATGTACTATGGAGAATTTATGAAATTTTACTTAGACATATCCTAATTTCACCTATTGTATGAAACAATGGCGATCTTGTCACATTGTGGTTAACATGTCATATCTCTAGTTTTCTGATGAATTTTGCGTTAATGGAAAGATCAAATAAATCAACTAGTATTATTTCAACTTGGACATAAGTTTCTGTGAACATTGCTGGTAAGGAGGGCACTTTTATCACAAGTGGTAGGTGATCTAGTTTTACAAAATTTTCCTTTATTACTAATGCACCAATAGTTCTAACTTTTTCCTGTAGCAACCAGCGCAAACACCAATATCGCTCCATGACTCTTTGGAACTCGTTGTAGGCTTCATAAGTTTCCTCGAATTCACTTATCGATGATAATAGGCCGATGCATCCTTTGGAATAAGGTGGTTGCTCTCTTCTCAGTAGTGCAATTAATTGTCTTTGATTGATTAGGTCAACATACCGGCGCATTGGCGAGCTGAACCAAGCGTACTGGACGATACCTAGACCTTGATGCTGAGCAGGTGAAGTACTCATTTTTACTTTTCCACCACTTTGATTGCGATAGATTCCAGTAACATTGTTGTTAGCTAATTTTTTCCCCCACTCAGCATTAACGAAGATCATTAATTCCGACACCAGCTTATCTATTGGTGAATCACGTCGTCTTTCAAAAATGGTGACAATTCCATCCTTAATGCTGAATCCATAATCTATTTTTTCGTTATTACTATCATTAGCTTTTCCTCGA
>JAHELA010000081.1 GCA_024644425.1 Nitrosomonadaceae bacterium | reverse complement strand
AAACTAAGCTTTGATTTAGATAATGATATTTCTGCGCCTTATATTCAGAATGGGATCAGGCCGAGAATCGCTATTCTACGTGAGCAAGGTGTAAATGGTCACATGGAAATGGCTGCTGCTTTTGATCGAGCAGGATTTACTGCAACAGATGTACATATGAGCGATATCATTTCAAGACGTGTCTTGCTAAAAGATTACCAGGGCCTAGCAGTGTGTGGTGGATTTTCTTATGGAGATGTACTAGGAGCAGGAGAAGGTTGGGCGAAATCTATTTTGTTCAATCACTATACATGCAATGAGTTTGAGGCTTTCTTTAGACGTACTGATACTTTTGCGTTGGGTGTATGTAACGGTTGTCAAATGTTAAGTAATTTGCACGGAATCATTCCCGGAGCCGAATACTGGCCACGCTTTGTTCGTAATAAATCGGAGCAATTTGAAGCACGATTTGTTATGGTGGAGATTCAGAAAAGCCCATCATTATTTTTTGATGGAATGGCTGGAAGTCTCATGCCCATTGTTGTTTCACATGGTGAGGGATGCGCAGAATTTTCTGATGAAAAAAATAATTTAGCTGTTCCATCACTTGTAACGATGTGTTTCGTGGACAAGAAAGGCCAACCTACCGAGGTTTACCCTCTTAACCCAAATGGTTCACCCCATGGTATTGCTGGCATGACGACGCCTGATGGGCGTTTTAGTATACTCATGCCACATCCAGAACGTGTGTTTCGTGCTGTTCAACATTCTTGGTATCCAAATGATTGGAATGAAGATGGGGCATGGATGCGGATGTTCAGGAACGCTAGAAAATGGGTGGACTGAATTATGCTAGTTATATTAATTAGAAATATGGTGATGTGGAGATGTTCTGAATGATAATTTCTAAATATATTATGCGCATTGGAATTTTTAGTATCTTTCTTTTAGCGCTTTTTGTAAATCTAGATAAAGCATTTGCAGAAATAAACTCTGATAATAAAAAGGAATCAGAATGTGTACCAGTTGGGAGCTGGATTGTTCCTGGAGTTCGGAGAATAACTGATAATGAGGTAATTTCTCATGCAGTAAATCAGTCGGTTGTTTTACTAGGAGAGGCGCACGCTAACCTAGAGCACCATCGTTGGCAACTACAAATGTTAGTGTCTCTGCATACGGTACACCCTAATTTGGTAATTGGATTTGAAATGTTTCCACGTCGAGTGCAGAAGGTACTTGATCAGTGGGTAGCTGGCGAACTTTCTGAAGCAGAATTTCTTAGCGCCTCGGATTGGAATCACAACTGGAATACTGATGCAAATGCTTATTTACCTTTTTTTCACTTTGCGAGGATGAATCGTATTCCCATGGTGGCACTCAATATTGATACACATTTAAGACGAGAAATTTCTTTAAAGGGTTATGATGTTGTGGCAGCAGATAAACTTAAAGGCTTAACACGTCCTGCCCCACCAAGTAATGCATACCTCGATTACTTGATGCCAATTTACAAAAAGCATAAACGTAATGGCAAGTATAAGGATGAGATACATCGTGACAATTTAGATTTTCAGCGTTTTGTTCGAAGCCAACAGTTATGGGATCGAGCGATGGCGCAAGCATTACATTCAACAATGATCCGACCAGGGCGCCCACTAGTGGTTGGTATCATGGGAGCAGGGCACATAAAATTTGGTTATGGTGTGCCTCATCAATTAAAAGACTTGGGTGTTGAAGATGTTGCTATGTTATTACCTTGGGACAGTGACAAGGCATGCGAAAATTTAGTTACTGGATTGGCAGATGCGGTATTTGGTGTAACTTCCTATGTTGCTCCGCATGTGCAGTCACGTCAGCGACTTGGAATCCGTTTTGAAATTGTACAAAGTGGGGCCCTTGTTGTTCAGGTCGAGAAAAGTAGTGTAGCAGAAGTTGCTGGTATCGAAGATAAGGACATTATCACAGAGATTGCAGGCTTGAAGGTGAAGCAAACCAATGATGTTGTCAGGGTAGTTCAGAGGCAGGCACCTGGAACTTGGCTACCGATAAAAGTAAAACGAGGTAGTAAGACAATTGAGATTATTGCCAAATTTTCTGCGGTGAAGTGATGACAATTTTGGCGTTAGTGAGGTTTTATTTCATTCGGCATATCTTGTTTGTATTGTTTACTATCATTGTAGGAATCATTTTATCTAGTTTGACTATGTCGTTCGTTTTTGCGGCACCTCAATTAGTACGAGACCCTTTATTAGTTGAATACGATATTACTGTCTATATTGATCCTGTTGCACAAACTATTAAGGGGCGTAGTGTAATTGCCATAAAGTCTCCAAACGAATTAACGCTGTTGTTGGGGCAACGTTTTAAGGTTACACGTGCCTTCATTGATGGAAAGATACTTAAACCTTCGAATGAACCCCATGGGATGATGCATGCCTGGAAAATTTCAAATAGCCAGAGAAATATTCAGCGATATATTGAAATTCATTGGCATGGAAAACTTGCATCACTTAATACGTCACTCAATCACCAGGAAACACTTGGAAAAGTTGATCCAGTAAGTGGAAGTTTAGGTACTTTTCTGCCTGATTCAAGCGGTTGGTATCCGCGTATTGTAGGGGAGCTTGCAAGTTACCGCGTAAGCCTAGAAATGCCGCCTGGGCAACGTGGTCTTGTTGCTGGCCGGCTCATCGAAGAATTAGATACAGCCGAGAAGGGTTATCAAGCGCGTTTTGAATTTCCTTTTCCGTCTGAGGGTATTGATTTCATGGGCGGGCCCTATATTATTACAACAGACATGATAAAGAGTACAGGCGGCAAGAGAATCCAGCTACGGACATATTTTCACCCACAAATCAAGGAGCTTGCACGTGGGTACCTTGACACAGTTAAGGATTACATTGATCTTTACGAATCGAGGATCGGAGAATATCCATATACCGAGTTTAGTATCGTATCGAGCCCGACACCTACAGGTTTTGGGATGCCGACGCTTACTTATTTAGGTATTGACGTATTGCAGTTACCATTCATACGAAATACATCCCTTGGGCACGAAGTACTACATAACTGGTGGGGAAATGGAGTTTATCCTTATTACCCAAGTGGTAATTGGTCCGAGGGGCTAACAACTTTCATGGCAGATTACGCGTATAAAGAGCGTATAGGCCTTGAATCTGCACGAGAGATGAGACTAGGTTGGTTACGTGATTTTGCCGCTCTGTCACTTGGGCAAGATTCTGCGCTTGATAGATTTACAACACGCACGCATGGTGCCTCAAAGATTGTTGGTTACAATAAAGCGGCGATGATATTTCTGATGCTACGTGATTTGCTAGGACATGAGAGTTTTAATCGCGCGATCAAGACATTCTGGCGCCACCAGCGATTTCGTGTTGCATCGTGGGCAGATTTACAGCGTGCCTTTGAAGCCGAGTCTGGGGAGGATTTACAAACTTTTTTTAAACAATGGCTAACCTATACAGGGGCCCCCAATATACGTATTGCAAAAGCAGTACGTTTACACACAGATTCTGGTTACCAAGTAATAATTACACTTGAGCAAACAGCTGACTTATACAGTATACGTGTACCAATTGTAGTACATACAAAAGGTAGTAAGGAGATCAGAGTGTTTGATCTGGATCGTAATCAACAGACTTTTTCATTTGAAATAAAAACTAAGCCTCTTGCGGTCGTTCTTGATCCAGATTTCCGGTTATTTCGGAGGCTTACACCTGATGAAGCCCCTCCAATTTTGCGTCAGGTCATGGTGAATCAGGATACAGTAACTGTTTTACTACCTGAGTTAGATGAGGTGCGTGCTGTTGCTGAAACACTTGCCAGAGAGCTTCAGAATCGCATACCAAAAAAAGTTTTAGCAAATGACCCCTTAACAGCAAACTCGATATTAGTTATTGGATTACAGGAACAAATTGATAAGTGGCTTAGTTTGCACAAGTTACCTGTGCGTCCTGCTATCATGCAACGTAATGGTACGGCATATGTTTGGACAGTTAGATATAAGAATAGTGTGCTTGCAGTCGTATCTGCAAAAGACATAGCTTCACTTAAAGCTCTAGCTCGACCATTGCCGCATTATGGTCGTCAAAGTTATGTTGTCTTTGATAATGCAAAGGCTATTATACGTGGCACATGGCCGGCTAGTGTACAGATGGTGAAATTGAATTAATTTGTTTTACTTGTAGCTCTTAGGAATGATGGTAAATAAATTTACGTCATTCCTAGAGTGTAAGCACTGCATCCAGATTTCATTCTTGGTTCAATATAAAATCATACTTTTGTGCATTGTTTTATTGTTCATCTGGAATACTCATTTTCTAGAAATGCTCGTTTGTTCAGGCCTAATTTTTAACATAGGATATTAAGTGCTTGTCTGGCTAAAAATAAATCAATTATGTAGGGCGCAGGAAGAAGGTAGTAATTGATGTGTTTCTATAAATGCTATTTGACTGCTCTTTTATATCATTAGTTTTTCTACAATTTATAGATTTTATTTATAGTTGATTACTGAGCTTCTCGTTTTTCCGACTTTCGAGTAAGTTTTTTGTTAACATATACTTTTAATCTCTTAATTTAGCGGAGTATTTGATGGCTGTTGAAAGAACTTTGTCGATTATCAAGCCCGATGTGGTAGAAAAAAATATAATTGGAGAAAGCAATTCTCAGTTTAAATTACCTGCTTTTTTCTAGAAATGAATAATTTTTCTAATAGAGACTGAATATTAGCTCAATTCAATGACAGTTAATTTGCTTGATTTTAATGCGAAGAAGCTTACCGAATTCTGTGTAGATATCGGCGAGGAGCCGTTTCGCGCAAAGCAATTGTTACGTTGGATACATCAATCTGGTGAAGATAGTTTTGCTGGTATGAGTAACTTGACTAAGAGATTCAGGGAAAAACTTAACGCCATTGCTATCATTAAACCACCTAAAATTACTAGTGAGTATATTTCTTCTGACGGAACTCGTAAGTGGTTACTACCTGTAGGTGCTGGTAACGGAATCGAAACGGTTTTCATACCTGAGCCTAATCGTGGAACGTTGTGTATTTCTAGTCAAGTAGGTTGTGCATTGGAATGTACATTTTGTTCCACAGGCAGGCAGGGTTTCAATCGAAACCTAACAGCAGGAGAGATAATTGGGCAATTATGGTGGGTAAATAGAATATTGAGAAATTCTAAAGAAGAGAATACAGCAAAAACGAAACATGTTAACGAGCCAAGAGTAGCTGAACTTACAGGACGAAAACATGATGTCAGTAATGTGGTAATGATGGGTATGGGAGAACCGCTAGCCAATTTCGAAAATGTTGTGACAGCTCTGGATCTTATGTTGGATGATAACGCATACGGGCTATCACGTAGACGTGTAACAGTGAGTACTTCAGGGTTGGTTCCAGCTATTGACCGTCTGCGTGATCGTTGTCCCGTGGCGCTAGCGGTATCGCTTCACGCGCCTAACGATAAATTGCGTGATGAATTGGTGCCTATCAACAAAAAGTACCCTATCAAGGAATTACTCGCAGCTTGTCAGCGTTATCTTGAATCTGCACCTAGAGATTTTATAACGTTTGAATATATCATGCTGGCCGGGATCAATGACAGCGTCACACACGCACGCACGTTGGTAAAATTAGTACAGGGAATTCCTTGTAAAATTAACTTAATCCCATTTAATCCGTTTCCCAGTTCCGGTTATGAACGATCTTCATATGAGGCGACGTATCGGTTTCGCGATATATTGATGTATGCTGATTTAGTGACAACAGTACGCAAGACTCGTGGTGATGATATCGCTGCTGCTTGTGGTCAACTTGCTGGAAGTGTACTGGATAAAACTAATCGAAAAAAACACGTAAATATGGGGGCAGCAAGATGAGATGGATCTTGACAAGTTTCTTAGTTATTTATTTTATGGTGATTGGCGGTTGTGCCAGTTTTTTTGCCCCTTGGTTTCCGCCTAAAGAAAAAGAGGTTCAGGAAGAGTTGAAGTCAGAGCATACTTGGCTTGGTAAAGAACAAACTGAAGATGAAAAAAAACAAAGCGCTAAACTTCATACTCTTCTTGCTGGTGAGTATTACAGCCGAGGCCAATATAAAGTGGCAATAGAAGAAGCAAACCAAGCTATTAGTGCAAATTCTGATTATGCGCCTCCATATAACGTGCTTGGGTTAGTTTATATGAAATTACGAGAAGACAAATTAGCTCAACAAAATTTTGAACGCGCACTTAATATCTCGCCTGATGATTCCGAAACCCATAATAATTTTGGTTGGTTCTTGTGTCAGCGCAAACCTGAACAAATGGATCGAGCTATGAAACATTTCAAGGCGGCATTGAAAGACTCTCTTTATTCAACACCAGAAATGTCCAATACGAATGCTGGAACTTGCGAGCTAAATCGTGGTAACTATACGAGTGCAGAAGGCTATTATCAAAAAGCTTTAGTATTAAAACCAAAATATCCTCCAGCTTTAATAGGGTTGACCAAGATGCATTTCTTAAGAGGAAACCTTGATGCTGCTAAGTTGAACCTTGCTCGCTTTATGCATGCTTCCATTCCTACTGCAGAGAGTTTGTGGTTGGGTGTAAAAATTGAACGTAAGGCTGGGAATCGCCAATCTGCGGCTAGTTATGCTTCACAGTTGAAGAAACGTTTCCCAGATTCCGACGAGGCGATCGCCCTTAGTAGCGGTAAGTTCGAATAATGAGCGCTACCGATAACAATGATGAAACGGTCGAAACTGGAGCAGTAGAAAAGTTACAAAGTATTGGTCAAATACTGAAAGTAGCAAGGTTAGATCGTAATATGAGTATCCAGGATATAGCGAGACAATTACGGTTGTCAGAATCGCAAGTTACAGCAATTGAAAAGGATGATTACAGTAAATTCTCAGGTCGTACTTTTTTGCATGGTTTTATCCGGAACTATGCAAAACTCGTGCATGTAGATACAGTAGAATTTCTGGAATTGCTGCAACAAACCCTTCCACCTGTTGCTTCCCATGTTATTTCGTATCCAGTAGAGGGGACACCATTTACGGCTA
>JAHELA010000080.1 GCA_024644425.1 Nitrosomonadaceae bacterium | reverse complement strand
TCTTCGCGGTACTTCTCAATAAATCCCTCTGGACCAAATTTATCCACTAAAAATTTAATCCTCGCTTTTGCACGCTTAACACGATCAGAATATCTGTTATGTAATGAAATAATTGCTTCCATTACTAACAACAAATCTTTTTCTTCAATAAACTCCTCGACGACAATAGCTTCATGTGGCTTATGCCCGAGTCCACCACCTGCTAGTACTTTGAAACCAAACCGCACACCATTGTGTATCGCAATAATTCCCATATCATGCATCATCCCTTGGCCACAATCAGCTTCGCAGGCTGAAAAACTAATTTTAAATTTGCGTGGCATTTGCTGAGTAAGTGGATTACGAAGAAAATGCTGAACTGCTCCATCGAGATGACGATTGATATCTACATGTTGTCGTGGGCAGACACCAGATAAAGAACAAGCAGTGACATTACGGATGGTGTTGCCACAAGCTTCACGTGTCGTTAACCCAGCAGTAGCTAAATGACGCAATACTTCAGGTGTGTTCTCAAGTGGAACATAGTGCATCTGAATATCCTGACGAGTAGTAATATGTACAACATCATGGCGCGCATATTTTTCCAACATATCTGCTATCACGTTTAATTGTGATGCATTTAAACGACCCCCTGGAAGTTTAATCCGCACCATATTGACTCCTTCCTGGCGCTGACCATAAATTCCCATTTGTAAACGAGCAGCAGTAAAGCGGTCGACATCCATATTTTGGTTCTGATAGTCTTGTAGCGTCTTTTCAAACAAGTTTATTTCTTCGTCGCTAGCAAGATTAATTAACTCATTCATCTGTTTCCTCCAAAATTCATTACCATATTAGTCTTCCACCTATCACGACAAGAATTGTTGCTAATGCTGGCCGCAATATTCGCTCTGGAATCTGTCCACCAATATGACTACCTAAGTATATTCCTGGTAAAGAACCTAATAGTAAGCTACCAAGTAATCCAAAATTTACCGTTCCTAAATATACATGTCCCATTCCAGCTATAAAAGTGAGCGGAACTGCATGTGCTATATCACTCCCCACTAATGTAACTGAACGAGAATGTGGATATAAAACAATAAGTGCTACCATACCCAACGCACCGGCCCCAACAGATGTAATAGTTACCAAGATACCTAAAATTGCTCCCGTTGCAATTGTTGCTGCAACTATGTTGCGATCACGCCACGTTGTCAAAAAACTAAAACGTGAATGGCCTAAATGTGCAAGTTGCCGGCGAAACAATAACGCAAGGGCGGTTAGGATCAAAGCTACACCTAGTGTACTAGTAATTAAGCCAGAAAAGCTTTGACTTTCTACTCCCAGTGTATTTAACCCTAATACAGTAACAAGCGCAGCTGGCACACTGCCTGTTGCCAGTCGACCAACCAGTTTCCAGTCTACGGTACCACGACGACCATGAACCCACACTCCACCAGCTTTCGTCAATGCAGCATACAGCAAATCCGTGCCTACGGCAGTTGCTGGGGAGATGCCAAACCCCAAGATCAACAAGGGTGTCATCAATGACCCTCCACCTACACCAGTTAACCCAACTATAAATCCAACTAGTAGGCCAGATAATGTATAGCCCCATTCCATACTACTTACCCTGTTCACCTTAATTTTGAAGGCAGAATATTACCAATAAGTATATATATTATGAAATAATATTAAATTAGACTATTATAACTATAAGTTATATATGAAAGAGGAGGGCAGGCTATGAAGTTACAGCAATTACGCTATTTATGTGAGGTTGCAAATCAAGAGCTAAATTTATCTAAAGCCGCTAAAAATCTACATACATCACAACCCGGAATAAGTAAACAGATCCAATTATTAGAAGATGAATTAGGTGTAGAAATTTTTATACGTAAGGGCAAGCGTGTGACTAAAATTACAACACCAGGAAGTACAATACTTAAAATTGCCGGAAAAATACTCAATGAAACTAAAAACTTGAAGCGAGTAGGCCAAGAATTTACTAGCAAAAACAGCGGATCCTTAACTATTGCCACAACACATACCCAGGCAAGGTATGTGTTACCTCATACAATAAGAAACTTCACTACTCGTTACCCCAAGGTAAATTTAAGCTTACGTCAGGGTAATCCAATTCAAATATCAAAATTAGTCACTTCGGGAGAAGCAGACATTGCCATTGCTACCGAAGCTATTGAACTATTTCATGAACTAGTAATGCTGCCATGTTACCAGTGGAATCGATGCATTATTACTCCTCCTGAACATCCATTACTTAAGTTAAATAAACTTACGCTTGAAGCTATTGCAAAATATCCTATTATTACCTACGACTTTGCCTTTACAGGTCGCTCAAAAATTAACCAAGCATTTGAAGCTAAAGGATTAACTCCAAATGTTGTATTAACTGCCATAGATGCTGATGTAATCAAAACATACGTAGAACTAGGTCTTGGTATTGGTATTGTCGCGCAAATGGCATTCGACTCCAAGCGAGATAAACATTTAAGATCCATAGACGCAAGTCATCTGTTTGAGCCAAGTACAACACGAATAGGCATCAGTAGAAATAGCTACCTACGAAGCTATGAGCTCGACTTCATTGAAATGTTTGCTCCTCACCTTGACCACGATACTGTTAAAAAAGCCATGGATAATATCCATTTAACTAATTAAACCTTTAATATAGATACAGTACAACACTGCAAAATTTGGAACTGTATAATTACAAGCGCGTTTAGTATCTTCTCTTTAAAATAATGATCAATCTCTTACCTGAACTGGTTATCAACCAAATTGCTGCTGGTGAGGTTGTAGAACGCCCAGCTTCAGCACTAAAAGAAATATTAGAGAACAGCGTAGATGCAGGTGCTATTGAAATTAACATACAGCTCGTCCAAGGTGGGATCAAGCTGATCCGAGTAGTCGATAACGGTACTGGTATTTTCAAGGCTGACTTACCTCTTGCCCTAACACCCCATGCTACTAGCAAGATTCAGACAATAGAAGATTTACAAAAAGTTTCTAGTTTAGGATTTCGGGGTGAAGCGCTAGCAAGTATAGCAGCAGTTTCTCGCTTGGTATTGGCAAGCCGTAGATTAGAAGAAAAACACGCATGGAAAATACAGGTTAAAGAGGGACGCATCACACTACCGGAACCCACATCTCTTATGTCTGGCGTTACCGTTGAAGTACATGATCTCTACTTTAATACTCCTGCTCGACGCAAATTCTTAAAAACTGAGGCCACAGAGTTTGCCCATTGTGAAGAAACATTTAGACGCATTGCGCTATCTCGTGCAGACATCAACTTTACACTACAACATAATGGAAAAATAAAAACTCAATTACGGTCGACGGATACAAAACAACGTATTGTAGATCTACTAGGACAAGGATTTGAGCAAGCTTCAGTGTTTTTTGATGAAAAATCAGCAGACTTGCATCTATACGGAGCCGCAGGACTGCCAACCTATTCAAAATCTACTAAAAACACCCAGTATTTTTTTGTTAATGGTCGTTTTATACGTGACAAACTAATTACTCATGCACTTCGTGAAGCCTATCGTGATGTATTACATTTAGATCGACATCCAACTTTTGTTCTATTTCTTGAGATGAATCCTGATGGATTAGACGTTAACGTGCACCCTGCAAAAACTGAGATACGATTTCATAATTCCCGCGCGCTACACCAGTTTATTTTTCATACAATTAACAAGGCATTATCTAGACCTCACCAAGGATCAGCAACAAATATTTCAAAAGAAATTATAAAAAAAGGAATTACATCACCTCCCCTCTATTCAAAGCAAAGCACCATGCCATTCAAAAATGAAACTCAACCACCACTTCCACACCAAAGTTTTTATCACACAAATGTTAATCTACAAAATACACCTAAAGTGTCTGTAGTTGCCGGCAAGGCACAAAAAGAAATTCCTCCGCTAGGATTTGCCTTAGGACAGCTTCTAGGTATATACATCCTGGCTCAGAATAACCAGGGTTTAGTTATTGTTGATATGCATGCTGCACATGAGCGAGTTGTATATGAGAAACTTAAATTAGCATTTGATAGTCATAGGCTTTCAATGCAACCACTACTTATTCCAGTGATATTTCAAGGAAACGAATTAGATATCATCATAATAGAAGAAAATAAAGATATTATAAATGAATTGGGATTTGAAATCGTTGCACTCTCGCCCACTACACTAGCAGTACGTGCAGTACCAGCAATACTTAAGGATGCAGATGCTAAAAAATTAGTTGAAGATATTTTGGGTGAGCTACGTGAATTTGATTCTAGCCAGATATCAACCAGCAGACGAAATGAACTTCTTTCAACTATGGCCTGCCATTCAGCAGTTCGTGCTAACCGTACACTGGACATACCCGAAATGAATGCGCTGCTACGTGAGATGGAAGCAACTGAGAGATTCGATCAGTGTAACCACGGCAGGCCAACATGGTTTGAAATTAGTCTTGCTGACCTTGATAAAATGTTTTTACGTGGCAGATAACTTATTTTTTGAACCAATAAGTTATTAGACTATGTTGTTAATAAATTTAAGAAATAAAAAATTACTTATGAAATAGAATCAACCGAAATCACGCGCTGGCAAAACTCTAGTTACCTCCTTAACCAACCTTAAAACTTCTGTAGCATGGTTATGTGGGCTCACACCATACAATGTATGTAGCAATACACCCTGCTTGTCAATAATAAATGTTGAGCGCAAAACGCATGTTTTTATTTCTCCATTTACTTCCTTCTTCTGTAAAACACCATATTCTTTACAAGCCTCGTTCTCACTATCAGATAATAACTGTACAGTAATGCCATGTTTGTCACGAAACGAACCGTGACTTAAACAATCATCAGGGCTAACCCCTAACACTACTGTATCTAGCTGAGTAAATTTATCTTCTAAATCACTAAACTCCAAAGCTTGAGCGGTGCAACCAGGTGTATCATCCTTTGGATAGAAGTAAAGAACAAGGTTCTTCCTGTTCTTAAAGCTTGATAAACTAACCATCTCCATGTCAGCATCAGGCAAATCTAAATCTGGCGCGTTTTCTCCAGCTTGTAACATTTTCATCCTCTAAATGTTCCATTGTTATCAAGAAAATTAACTTCATTATTCTAATTAACTTTTTTAAGCGAATTCTAACTCATTTCAAAAAAGAATCTATACCTTTTTACATTTTATTTTATGTTCATTAACCTCCATATAAATTAGTAAAAAAAGTTTTTACTCAAATCTTTTTTATAAGTTTTACTAAAAATTGTCTCTGATATTTTTTTCATAGATAAACTAATAATCTTATACATGCATGGACTTTTTAATTAAGCTATCAAAATAATAGTTATTTAAGTACACATCCTGTTTACTGAGTCATTTAAAAAGTAATTTATTTAGAGAAAGCAAAATCTCAAACATATTCTAACTATTATCAGGTACTGGATACACAAGTTCAGTTTTATCTTATATTTCTAGATAGAAGATCCAATAGGTAAATACTGTTTCAAATCTTTGTATATAGCCTGCCCGTACAGGTACAAGATTTTTTCAATAATATGTGAGAGCTGCATTAATTGATCTTCTCATACTAGCTAAAAGACATATTTATTTACAATACCTTATATAAATAATTCTTTTTTTTTGAATGGCCATGTTGTGGTTTTATCTAAATCTAGAACTCATTGTTTATTGACGGCTTTACTTACCAAGACAGACAAATGCCATGCTCGACTAGACAATATTTCTGAATTCTGATATTAATGTAGCGGTCTTACCAGATTTGGATTTGTTTGAATGGCCGAAGTGCTTTATTTTGTAATTTTGTTATAACCCTATAAAATTTTGCTTGTTATAAACCAAATGGGAGATTAAAAAATGAAATACCTGCTCCTCGCTGCCGTAGTTACATTGTCACTTTCCGCCTGTGACATGTTTAGAGAAAAAAGCCCCGGGGAAGGAAAGCCCGGACAATACCCCCCTAGTCTTTGGGATAAACGTGACAGCGCTCCTCCTGGACCAGAAGATGCTGGTGGGGATGCTGGTTCCCGGCATGAGGCTCCTGCTGATTAGCACTTGGCAAGGATACTCGGACGCCTCACTAATGGGCTCTAACGGAGATCGTAACTCTCTCTTAAGTTAGAAACTGATCCATTTCAGTCTGCCCATATAAGAAACAAAAAAATGGAAATGGTATTAATAAAGCCGTCCTTCGGGGCGGCTTTATTTATTCTGGCGATGGAACGTACAAAATTGATCTAATTTCTAATATTTGAGTAGTCGCAATGCTTCTGTTATATTGCAAACAGTTAAGAATTTTTTTTGGAATTTACATAATGAAATATTTATTCATTGCTTTTATCTTAGCAGTTCTCTCACTTACCGCATGTGAAGGTAAAAAAAGCCTCGATGGTCATCCTATGGATAAACCTCCGCCTTCTGCAGATGCTCCCAGAGATTCTGAACCAAATTTTGATGACCTTGATGATCCTACACCTGATAAACCAAAAAAATGGTAACTTATAGAAATAGCTAAAGCGCTCTTTTTACATTGAAATTAACATAACAAGCAAAGCAGTTAATTGTTTATTCTTCAGTTTGAACTGAATTAACACCTTTATGTCAAACAATCGCACTCTGCAACATAGTTTTAATACAGAAGTGTTAAACTTGAGACATCTACTGGTTTGATGTAAACTGGTAGATTCTACAACTTATATAATTTAATATTGAGGAAACTAAATAATGAAATTTTCACTACTCGCTACTGCCATAGTAGCGCTCGCTTTAGCAGGTTGCGGCAAGCCTCACCAAGCAAATCCTGAGAGCATAGAAGGTTATGGAACAAGAACTGAGGAAGGCACGACCGTAGCTGAAGAACGTGCTGCTGCTGGAGAGGTTTCAGAAACTGCAGACCCATCTAGCTTTGATGTAAAAGATTCAACTCAAGCTGCTGACACGGTAAATGATCCAGTAGAAGCCGCGGTAGAATCAGTTGAAGGTGCGGTAGAAGGTGCGGTAGAATCAATTGAAGGTGCAGCCGCTGCAGTTGAAGATGAGTATAGTGGCAAGGCAGTTCTTCCTGGTCATAATCTTGATGGAAATGGAAACCCTATTA
>JAHELA010000079.1 GCA_024644425.1 Nitrosomonadaceae bacterium | reverse complement strand
TAGCAGCATACCTATGGTCACAAAAAATAGACCTAGCAAGATATCCCGAAATGGTTTGATATCATCTTCAACTTGATGACGATATTCAGTTTCAGAAATTAACATTCCTGCAATAAACGCACCTAATGCTAGTGATAAGCCAGCAATCCCAGTAAGCCACGAAAGTCCCAGAGTAATGAGCAGAACATTTAACACAAATAATTCAGAAGATTTTTGCCGGGCGACTAAGTGAAACCAGGGGCGCATTAATCGTTGCCCAAAAAATAGGATAAGTGTAAGAACAATTCCAGCCTTCAGCAGAGCCACAATAATTGTCGCGACTAGGTCCGCGCCACTACTATCTTCTGTAAGTGCCAATGCAGGGATTACAATCAAAAGCGGCACAAATGCTAAATCCTGGAATAATAAAACACCTATAATTTGTCTTCCATGCAATGAGTTAAGTTCTAGTCGCTCTGATAGTAACTTGCTAACAATGGCGGTAGAAGACATAGCTAAAACCCCACCCAAAGCGAGTCCTACGCGCCAGTCAAGCCCTATCATCCATGCCACAATCATGACGATAAGAATCGTTGCACAGACCTGTGCTGTACCAAAGCCAAATACAATATGTTTCATAGTGACAAGCTTGGGAAGACTAAATTCGAGACCTATACTGAACATGAGAAACACGACACCAAATTTAGCTAGCTGTTCAGTTACTGCTACATCAGGTATTAAACCTAGTGCATGTGGACCTATGACAACGCCAGAAAGTAAATAACCTAGCATAGGTGGTAGGCGCAGAAGTCGGAATACCACTACGGCGAATACGGCAGTGGCAAGTAGGATCAGAACAAGTTGCAACGTGTTGTACATAAATAATTATATGGAAAACAATAAAATTTTGTTGGGCTTTCTTTGTTAATCTAATCTATAAATTGAATATTCTCGATTGTCGCACATTCACGGTATCCGGCAATACGTGGTGTTAGAATACAAATTTAATACATACTATTTTATCTCTATGGCAGTGCCTCACCTTACAACTGCTCTAAGTGGAGCTATTCTTGACCTTGAAAAACGCATACTTGATGCTATGCCTGCTATCGAATACTGGTTACGAGGTCAATTACAGAATCACACTGTACCATTTTACTGTTCAGTAGATTTACGAAATAGTGGTTTCAAGTTGGCGCCGGTAGATACTAATTTATTTCCTGGAGGATTCAACAATCTCAACCCAGATTTCATGCCATTATGTGTGCAGTCAATGATGGCAGCAGTAGAAAAGCTTTGTCCCGACACTCACAGCTTACTTCTAATACCAGAAAACCACACACGCAATATTTTTTATTTACAAAGTGTGGACGTACTACAGACTATTTTGCAGAATACAGGGATGAATGTTCGAATTGGTACTTTATTGCCAGAAATTTCTATCGCGACAAAGATAGATCTTCCTGGTAATAGAAGCCTCTTACTAGAACCGTTGTTGCGTAAGAGAAATCGATTGGGTCTAGCAAACTTTGATCCGTCTGCAATATTACTCAACAATGATCTTTCAACTGGTGTCCCTACTATTTTGCAGGATTTAGATCAGACAATCATTCCGCCTCTTCATGCTGGTTGGTCAACTCGACGAAAGTCAAAGTACTTTGAAACATACGATAGTATTGCACAAAAGTTTTCTAGCTTAGTTGGTATTGATCCATGGCTCATCAATCCGTATTTTGCATCTTGTGGGAAAATTAATTTTAATGAGAAAAAAGGAGAAGACTGTGTAGCAAAGAATGTAGATGAAATCTTATCCGAGATTCGGGAAAAGTATAAACAATATGGTGTTAAAGAGGACCCTTTTGTTATTGTTAAGGCTGATACAGGTACCTATGGAATGGGTATCATGACAGTAAAAGATAGTGAAGAAGTACGTACACTTAATCGCAAGCAACGCAACAAAATGTCAGTAGTAAAAGAGGGTCAGCTTGTGACAAAAGTATTAGTACAGGAGGGTGTGTACACTTTTGAAAGTATTAATGCGGCAGTTGCAGAACCAGTAATATACATGATTGACCGATATGTCGTGGGTGGCTTCTATAGAGTACACACTGGCCGTGATAAAGATGAAAATCTTAATGCTCCAGGTATGCATTTTGTTCCCTTATCTTTTGAGCCTAATTATCTATTACCTGATCATAAAGCGATTTCAGATAATAGTCCTAATCGATTTTATGCCTACAGTGTGATAGCTCGATTAGCGCTGTTGACAGCAGCATTAGAATTAGAGCGCAGTACAGATATTTCAGGTGAACATCTGACTATAGCTAGTGAATAAGTGTAATTAGTTTAGACATATTGCCAATGAAACTTGCCTTTATACTTGATCAGTTAGATACGATTAAAATCTATAAGGATTCAAGCTTTGCAATGATGCATGAGGCAGCATCGCGTGGCCATCAATTGTTTGTAATGCAGCAAGGAGATTTGGCATGGAAGGATGGCCAGGTAGTCGGATATTCGTGTGCTCTGGAATTAACGAGACAGAAAGATATTGGAGGCAAATGGTATAAAAAAGGGGATACGGAAGAATTACCATTACAAGAATTTGATGTTGTGTTAATGCGTAAAGATCCGCCTTTTGATATGGAGTATATTTACAGCACTTATTTGTTGGAATTGGCAGAAAATCAAGGTGCATGTGTAATTAATAGCCCACGAGGGATACGTGATTATAATGAGAAACTTTCCATAGCAAAATTTTCTCAATTTACGCCACCTACTCTTGTTACAAGACAGCAACATCTCATTCGCGCTTTTCTTAATGAATATGATGATATTGTTTTAAAACCGCTTAACGGTATGGGTGGCGCTAGTGTGTTTCGTGTTCATAATGCTGATCATAACATCGGTGTGATTATTGAGACACTTACGCAGTATGGTTCCCGTACGATCATGGCACAGCGTTACGTTCCCGAAATTGCGCAAGGTGACAAACGTATTCTGCTAATAGCTGGAGAGCCCGTACCTTTCATGTTGGCACGTATCCCTAAATTGGGTGAGTTTCGTGGAAATTTGGCGGCAGGTGGTTTCGGGATAGTAAAACGACTAACTGGGTTTGATCGTGAAATAGCTGAATCTATTGGCCCATCTTTGAATGACCAAGGTTTAAAGCTAGTAGGGCTAGACGTAATCGGTAACTATCTGACAGAGATAAATGTTACTAGCCCTACTTGCATGCGAGAAATTACTGATCAGGCAGGTTTTAATGTTGCAGGAATGATGATGGATGCAATTGATGGAACTAGATAAAGATTAGGTATAAGTAGAGAATATATCCAAAATTTGTACTAACAATATACTGATGGATTTTCCATCCACACTACTCATAATTATAATTTTACTAATTGGTAAGATAGATTATCCAATAATCATAAACAAGATTTTAACTAGATTCATTGTGAAATTTAATATTGTTTATGTTGAGAATCATAGTATGTCTATGATCAATAATTAGATGCAGGCGATGTTAAAATACATTTTTAATATTAATTAGCAGGTCAAAAGATGATAGGGATTTTAATTATTTCTCATGGCGATCTTGGTGACAGTCTAATCCATTGTGCTAATCATGTTATGGGGAAAAAGCCGGAATATCTGATGCATCTTGGTATTTCTATCCATGATGAACCTGATGTTGTTATTACAAAAGCATTGGATTTATTAAAGCAGCTTGATAATGGAGATGGCGTACTGATATTAAGTGATATTTGTGGTGCAACTCCATGCAATATTGCAAACCGATTGGTAAATACTGGTAAGGTTGAATGCCTAGCCGGGGTTAATTTATCCATGTTGGTACGTGCGCTTACTTATCGTAATGAATCTCTAGAAGTGGTTGTTGAAAAAGCATTAACTGGAGGAAAGGAAGGGGTGATGCGCATTTATTCGAGACCTAGTGATGCAAGAAAGGAAGGTTGAGATTATTAACAAGCTGGGGCTTCATGCCCGTGCAGCTGCAAAGATCACTCAATTAGCGGGTAATTTCAAAAGCGAGGTATGGCTGTCACGTAACGATCATAAGGTTAATGCAAAAAGTATTATGGGTGTAATGATGTTAGCTGCAAATAAGGGCTCTATTATAAATATTGAGACTATAGGTTCGGATGAAACCGAAGCGATGGTTGCGTTAGTGCAATTGATTAGTGATTATTTTGGGGAAAATGAATGAGTTTTGTACTACACGGCGTCGGTGTTTCTGAAGGCATTGCAATAGGGCATGCACATCTAACTTCTCATGCTGCCTTAGAGGTTGCACATCACATATTGCCACGTAATAAAATTAATAACGAAATATCTAGACTTAGTGTTGCTTTCAAAACGGTACGTGAAGAACTTGAAACACTACATGCCTCTGTTATTAGTGGCCCTGCATCAGCTGAATTTGGAGCCTTTCTTGACTTACATCGTATGATTCTAGAGGATCCGACACTATCTTCTGCGGCTAAAACCTATATCTCTCAAAATCAGTGTAATGCAGAGTGGGCTATTACTCAACAGAGGGATGTATTACTCGCACAGTTTGAGGAAATTGAAGATGCTTATCTGCGGGAGCGAAAAACTGATGTGATCCAAGTGGTAGAACGGGTATTGAAGGCGTTGCTAGGGCGCCCAGGTTATATTCCACCCCCTGTAAGAAGTACTGGGGACAGTATTTTGGTAGCTCACGATTTAAGTCCGGCCGATGTAATCCAGTATGAGCAGCATAGATTCACTGCATTTCTTACTGATTTGGGGGGATCAACTTCTCATACTGCCATCGTGGCACGTAGCTTGAATATCCCATCCATTGTGGCGTTACATAACGCACGTCAATTGATCCACGACAATGATCTTTTGATTGTTGATGGTAATCAGGGAGTAGTAATTGTTAATCCAGACAAACACGTATTCTCTGAATATCGATTACGTCAGAATCAGCTGGAACTTGAAAAACGGAAGCTAAAACGTATAAGAACCAAAGTTGCTACAACACTTGATGGCACAACTGTAGAACTACATGCCAATATTGAATTGCCACAGGATATCAAACAGGTTAAAGAGAATGGTGCCACTGGTATTGGCCTATTTCGTAGTGAATTTCTATTTCTTAATCGTGAAAATCTACCTGATGAAGATGAGCAGTTTGAGGCCTATCTTACTGTAGTTCATAAAATGCATGGTTTACCAGTGACAATTCGTACCTTTGATCTGGGTGCCGACAAGAATCTTGATAGTGATAAGCGTGTTGCTGCTAATCCTGCGTTAGGGTTACGTGCTATACGATTAAGCTTAGCTGAACCGAAAATGTTTCACACGCAGCTTCGCGCAATTTTACGAGCATCACATTATGGTCCAGTTCGTATCTTGGTACCGATGCTTTCAAGTACTTCTGAAATTAGTCAAACACTTCGCCAAATTGAACGTGCAAAAGAAAGTTTAGTGGATCAGAGAATTCCATTTGACGCAAACATTCAAGTTGGCGGCATGATAGAAATTCCTGCAGCAGCTTTATGTCTTGATATTTTCATGCATAAACTTGATTTTTTATCTATTGGGACTAATGACTTAATTCAGTATACCCTTGCTATAGATCGTACTGATGATACTGTGGCACATTTGTATGATCCATTACATCCAGCTGTGCTGCGCTTGGTAGCACACATTATTCGCAGTGCAAATCATGCTCAGATTCCGGTTGTAGTTTGTGGTGAAATGGCTGGGGATATATTGTTTACTAGATTACTGCTTGGTTTCGGGCTGCGTCAGTTTTCGATGTTTCCGACACAACTATTGACTGTAAAACGCCAGGTACTAAGGAGTCATCTCCCGGATATTATTCATTATGCACAAAAAATACTTATATCTGATCATCCAGAAAATATTCAAACATTATTGACGAAACTGAATAACTAATTCATTTAAATATATAATCTTTATTTATGAGCAGTAGAGGGAATATCATTTCTATATTTTCCATAAAGAAGTAGGGATACAAAGAGTTTAATCTAGTGTTGAATTATGTCTTTTGCGAAATGTCAATCCAAAATAGTTAATTATAGAGTTTAATTACTGTAATGCGAGATTTAACATCAATTGGTCTAGTCTCATCAAAGAGTGCTCGTTTTGATAAGCCGCTACGGTTAAAGAGTGGTGCGGTTATTGATGGATACGAGTTAGTATATGAAACTTATGGTGAGCTTAATGCGGCTAAATCTAACGCCGTGCTAATTTGTCATGCACTTTCCAGTAATCATCATGTTGCAGGTTTTTATGCTGATGATCCCAAGAGTGTTGGTTGGTGGAACAATATGATTGGTCCTGGAAAACCAATTGATACAAGGAAATTTTTTGTTGTAGGGGTAAATAATCTAGGGGGTTGTCACGGCTCAACCGGCCCTGCCAGCATTAATGCAAAATCTGGGAAACTTTTTGGTGCAGATTTTCCTATGGTAACTGTACAAGACTGGGTTGTAACCCAGGCACAGTTGGCAGATTATCTTGGGATTAAACAGTTTGCAGCGATAGCTGGAGGTAGTTTGGGCGCAATGCAGGCATTACAGTGGACACTTGATTTTCCAGATAGAGTTCGGCATGCACTGGTTATTGCCGCTGCGGCTAAGTTAACCGCACAGAACATTGCATTCAACGATGTTGCGCGACAAGCGATAATAACAGACCCAAATTTTTATGGTGGGGATTACTACTCACATGGCGTGGTACCAAGCAGAGGGCTACGTCTTGCGCGTATGTTGGGGCATATTACATATCTATCTGACGATTCAATGGCAGAAAAATTTGGACGAGAGTTACGTAATGGTGCGTTAGGATTTGGTTTTGACGTAGAATTTGAAATCGAATCATACTTACGTTATCAGGGAGATAAGTTTGCTGATCAGTTTGATGCTAATACCTATTTACTCATGACTAAAGCACTAGATTATTTTGATCCTGCTCACGGTTACAATGGTGATTTAAGAGAGGCGTTCAATGTTGCTCAAGCAGATTTTCTGGTGTTATCTTTTACTACTGATTGGCGTTTCTCACCCGAGCGTTCTCGTGTAATTGTTAAAGCATTACTAGATAACGAGCTAAATGTTAGTTATGCAGAAATCACCTCAAGATATGGACACGATTCCTTCTTAATGGATGAT
>JAHELA010000005.1:22257-27770 GCA_024644425.1 Nitrosomonadaceae bacterium | reverse complement strand
ACATATACGGTTTTCTAGCATTTGTCTGTGCGATCCTGTAATCATATAAAACCCACATTTCTACTTTGTTGCCGAACTTGCGAATAGTAGTTAGGTCAGCGTAGGCGGTAAGTCCAACACGGCGACTAGTGTCAACCTCAACCCACTCCGCCATCGCACTACTACTAACAAAAGCTAACAACATCATTATAATGGTTCTATACATTGTAATTTTCCTTATTTAGTATCTTGTATATACATTTTGTTTATAAGCAAACAAGTGCGGATCCAAGATGAAATGACAAATACACACATTTACACAACAACTTTTAGCTAAATGCCGGATTAGTTCAATGCTACTGATAGCAAATTGCCTAATCCCTTGATAAAATCTACGTTTTTCATTTAATTAACCTATCATATCTCTATTTTCAGGAACATTTATGACTTCAACAGACTTTTACCCCGCAAAAAAGCTCACCACATTTTATCCGCCACAGCGCACTTTGATGGGTCCAGGACCATCAGACACGCACCCACGAGTGCTAACTGCTTTGGCTCGCCCAACACTAGGTCACCTAGATCCAGTTTTTACCGATATGATGGAAGAATTAAAAAGCTTGCTTCGTTATGCATTCCAAACAAAAAACCTCATGACCTTTCCGGTATCGGGCCCAGGTTCCGTGGGAATGGAAATGTGTTTTGTTAATATGATTACTCCTGGTGATAAGGTAATTGTGTGTCGTAACGGTGTTTTTGGGTCACGTATGTTAGAAAATGTTGAACGATGTGGTGGTGTAGCAGTAGTTGTAGAAAATAAGTGGGGAGAACCTGTAGACCCACAGAAAGTAGAAGATGCATTAAAACAAAATCCTGATACTAGAATTGTTGCTTTTGTTCATGCAGAGACATCTACTGGCGCTCTATCAGATGCAAAAACACTGTGTGAAATTGCCCATCTTCATAATTGTCTCACAATAGTAGATACAGTTACTTCGCTGGGCGGATCTCCTCTTAAAGTTGATGAATGGAAAATTGACGCGATTTACTCTGGCAGTCAGAAATGTTTATCCTGCCCTCCAGGATTATCTCCTGTGAGTTTTTCAGAACGTGTAATAGATCTAGTCAAAAGCAGAAAAGTAAAAGTCCAGAGTTGGTTCATGGATTTAAACTTGCTACTAGGCTATTGGGGTGATACACGAACTTATCACCATACTGCGCCTACCAATGCACTCTATGGGCTTCATGAAGCACTAGTTATGTTATATGAGGAAGGCCTAGAACATGCTTGGGCTCGCCATCAACGAAATCACAAGGCACTGAAAGCAGGACTGGAAACTCTGGGAACCAAGTACTTAGTTGATGAAAAATACCGGTTACCACAATTGAATTCCGTTTATGTGCCAGATGGTATAGATGAAAAGGAAGTTCGGCTCAAATTACTTGCTGAGTACAATCTTGAAATCGGAGCAGGACTAGGTGATTTTGCCGGCAAGATATGGCGGTTTGGCTTAATGGGATATTCAAGCAAAATAGAAAACGTAATGCTATGCCTAAATGCACTAGAGACAGTATTTGCGCACATGAGTAAGAAAGTTGATATTGGTGTGGCTGAAGCAGCTGCACATCGTGTTTATGAGGCTAATCCACTAAGCGCTGTTCCAAAGAAAGCTTAAAAAAGATCATTTTTTGCTTTTATAAGAATTAATAGAGCTATCAATAAAAGCACTATAACTACAGATCGAAAGCTAAATAAAGCTGAAACATGTAAACATCAATAATGATTCGGTAAAATGCTAGAAGAAAGCAACAAATCATTAAGATTGAATTTGTAATCCAAGTCGCTTCCAAATGGTAGTTGTCAGTTCTGCAGAATTCAATGTATAGAAATGTAGTCCTGGAGCACCGGCCTCTAGTAACTGCCTACATAGTTCGGTCACCACATCTAACCCATACGCACGAATTGACGCACTGTCATCTCCATATCCCTCCATTTTTTTTCTAAGCCAGCGAGGAATCTCTGCACCACAAGCATCGGAAAACCTAGCTAATTGTGAAAATTTTTTAATTGGCATAATACCAGGCACAATTGGAATACTTATGTTTGCAGCTTCACATGCACTCACAAATCTAAAATAAGCGTCTGCGTTGTAAAAATATTGGGTTATAGCTGAATCAGCCCCTGCCTCTACTTTTAGCTTAAAGTTCTGTAAATCAGCCTGCGCCGAACGTGCCTGAGGATGATATTCTGGATAAGCTGCTACCTCAATATGGAAAGCGTCATTAAATTCTTTGCGAATAAATGTCACTAACTCAGTTGCATAGCGAAACTCTCCCGGTTGTGCCATCCCTGAAGGAAGATCTCCGCGCAATGCAACAATATAGTGGATACCATTATCATAATATTTCTGTAACAGATAACGAATATTATCTTTAGTCGAACCAATACAGGAAAGATGAGGAGCTGCTGTTACATATCCTTCTGCCTGAATTTCCAGCACTGTTTCAAGTGTACGGTCACGTGTTGATCCACCCGCACCGAAAGTCACAGAAAAGAATTTTGGATTAAGTTTAGCTAATTGCCTGCGAGTGACGCGCAATCTTTCCACGCCTTCCGGCGTTTGTGGAGGGAAAAACTCAAAACTAAAAGTAGGGATGAGTTTTTTTTGCGATTCCATTTTTACTACCCATTAGAATGCAAAAATATCGAGGAAACAAATCTCAACAATAACAATTTCTCTATTATTCTACGTTTTCCAATTATCGGGACATCAATACCGATACATCGTCGGTTTATATGGCCCATTTTTATCCATATTAAGATATTTTGCTTGTTCATCGGTTAGCTCAGTGAGACTAACACCCAGTTTTTTAATGTGCAGGCGTGCAACTTTTTCATCTAAATGTTTTGGTAGCACGTAAACTTTTTTCTGGTAATTTTCTCCATTCTTCCAAAGCTCTATTTGTGCCAATACTTGGTTTGCAAATGAACTGGACATAACGAAAGAAGGGTGTCCAGTGGCACAACCTAGATTTACCAGACGCCCCTGTGCCAATACAATTATTCTGTGGCCATTCGGAAAAATAACATGATCTACTTGTGGTTTAATATTTTCCCATTGATACTTCTGAACTGAAGCAATGTCAATTTCAGAATCAAAATGGCCGATGTTGCAGACAATGGCCTGATCTTTCATTTTTAGCATATGATCATGAGTTATTACTCGCAAATTACCAGTAGCTGTAACAAAAATATCAGCCTTGTCGCAAGCCTCATCCATCGTGACCACACGATAACCTTCCATCGCTGCTTGTAGTGCACATATCGGATCTATCTCAGTAACCCACACTGTAGCACCAAGCCCGCGCAAAGATTGAGCACAGCCCTTACCTACATCCCCATAACCACATACCAATGCTATTTTACCTGCAACCATTACATCAGTTGCACGTTTAATGCCATCAACTAGTGACTCGCGACAACCGTATAGATTATCGAATTTAGATTTAGTAACTGAGTCATTGACATTAAAAGCTGGAAATGGGAGCTCACCATTATTCTGCATCTCATACAAACGGTGAACACCAGTGGTGGTTTCCTCGGTTACACCCTGTATGTTAGATAAAATTTTAGTATACCAGCCTGGTTGAGCATCTAGTCGTTTTCTAATAGCAGCAAATAAAGCATGTTCCTCTTCATTGCTAGGGCTAGCAATAACAGATGGATCTTTTTCAGCCTTGCTCCCAAGAATGATCAAAAGCGTCGCGTCACCACCGTCATCAAGTATCATGTTGGGCGCACCCGATTTACCGTCTCTAGTCCAGTTAAATATCTGATGAGTATATTCCCAGTACTCATCTAGCGACTCACCTTTAAAAGCAAACACTGGCACACCTTCCACTGCTACGGCTGCCGCAGCATGGTCTTGAGTAGAATAAATATTACATGAAGCCCAACGTACTTCTGCACCTAGTGCAACTAAGGTTTCAATCAACACAGCAGTCTGAATGGTCATATGAAGAGAGCCTGCAATACGTGCGCCCTCTAGTGGCTTTTTACCTCTATATTCTTCGCGTAGTGCCATCAAACCAGGCATTTCATTTTCAGCGATGGCAATTTCCTTACGTCCCCATTCTGCTAGGGATAAATCAGCAACTTTGTAATCTGTGGTATTGGTGCTATTTTCACTAAGCACAGCGTTCATCTAATAATCTCCTAAAATGAACGAGCGCCGTTGTAACAATATCCTTACATACTAAGCCTCACGGATAATATCCGCTGCAGCGCTCCTCAGCGTAAGGGGAAACTAATCTACGTTTAAGTCTACAGACTTACTGTTGTTCATACTTCTACCGTGCTCTCAACTCCTGCATCAACTCGAAGCTGTGCGGCCTTATCAGTTACCTCCCAGGTAAATTCTGGATTATCTCGTCCGAAGTGCCCATAAGCAGCTGTTTTAAGATAAATCGGCCGTAACAAATTAAGAGAATGAATAATTGCACGCGGGCGTAAATCAAAATTTTTCTCAATCAACTTAGCAATTTTTATATCAGGAATTTTTCCTGTACCAAAAGTTTCAACCATTAGTGAAACAGGATGCGCTACACCAATAGCATAAGCTATCTGCACTTCGCACCTACTAGCAATACCAGCAGCAACAATGTTCTTAGCCACATAACGTCCCGCATAAGCTGCTGAGCGGTCCACCTTAGAAGGATCCTTTCCAGAAAATGCACCGCCACCATGATGTGCTGCACCGCCATAGGTGTCTACGATAATCTTACGGCCAGTTAGCCCGCAATCTCCCATTGGACCCCCAACCACAAAACGCCCAGTTGGATTAACTAAATATCGAGTATCAACATTCAGCATATTCTTTGGAATAACTGGTTTAATAATTTCCTCAATTACTGCTTCAGTTAAAGCTACATGAGTTATATCAGGGTGATGCTGAGTAGAAATCACTACTGTTTCGACCCCCTGTGGCTTGCCGTTTTTGTAACTTACTGACACTTGTGATTTAGCATCGGGACGTAACCACGTTAGGCGCCCACTTCTTCTCAATTCTGCCTGCCGCTCCATCAATCGATGAGCGTAATAAATTGGCATTGGCATCAATTGTGGCGTCTCATCACAAGCATAACCGAACATCAGCCCCTGATCTCCCGCACCCTGATCCACTTCTTGTTCCTTTGTACGATTGACCCCTTGAGCAATATCAGGCGATTGTTTATTAAATGCTGTTAGAACCGCACATGTGCTGGCATCAAAACCAATATCTGAACTAGTATAACCAATGTGTTTGATGGTTTCGCGAGCAATTACGTTGTAATCTACCGATGCATTGGTAGTAATTTCGCCTGACATAACGATTAAGCCAGTACTGCATAGTGTTTCACAGGCTACCCTTGCATTTGTATCCTGGGTTAAAATTGCGTCTAGGACTGCATCGGAGATTTGATCTGATACCTTATCGGGATGCCCCTCGGAAACTGATTCTGAAGTAAAAAGATATTCGCCCATATTTTTGGTT
>JAHELA010000005.1:0-22157 GCA_024644425.1 Nitrosomonadaceae bacterium | reverse complement strand
AATGCTGATTTCGGATATCGTATTTTTAATGCTGATGGTAGTGAGGCAGAACAATGTGGTAATGGAGCACGTTGTTTTGTTCGCTATGTTCGCGACAAGGGAATGACAATGAAAGACGAAATCCGGGTGGAAACAACTAACGGACTAATTATTTCTAAATTAGAAAATAATGGCGAAGTCACTGTTAACATGGGCATTCCTAAATTTGAACCACAAGAAATTCCTTTTGTTGCTAAAAAACGTGAATTGACATATACACTGGAAATAAATGATAAGCGAGTAGAGCTCAGCATCCTTTCCATTGGAAATCCTCACGCAGTACAAATAGTTGAAGATATAAATCTTGCACCGGTTCTAGTTGAAGGCGCCCTAATAGAACATCACAAAAGCTTTCCTCAGCATGTGAATGCTGGGTATATGCAAGTAGTAAGTCGTAACCATATAAATCTTCGGGTATATGAACGTGGCGCAGGTGAGACTCTTGCTTGTGGCTCTGGAGCATGTGCTGCAGCAGTAACAGGAATAACCCGTCGATTACTAGACTCAACAGTCAAAGTAAGCACTCTTGGGGGCAACTTAGTCGTACGCTGGGAAGGTGAAAACCACCCGGTCTGGATGACTGGACCCGCAACTGCTGTGTTCGATGGTGAAATTGAATTATAAAATTTAACCAGGGGGAAAATATGAAACTCGGGTCAGAAGAAGTAGCCCAATACTTGAAACAACATCCGCAGTTTTTTGATGAATATGCCGATATGCTAGCTGATATTTATATCCCACACCCTCACGGTGGTAGAGTTATCCCTATCAGCGAACGTCAAATTGTTACATTACGAGATAAAAATCATGCTTTACAAGATAAACTACGGGAACTAATTAAATTTGGTGAAGAGAACGATACTATAAGCGAAAAAATGCATCGTTTGGTTATAACACTACTTACGCGCACCCATCTGAAAGATTTTCTGCATGAACTTAATTCCAACCTATGTGATAATTTCTCTATACCGCATGTTGCAATAAGACTGTGGAATGTAACAGGTGACGGAATTGAATTATCCGAGTTTATTAGCACCAACACTGAAACTCGCACCATTGCTAATAATCTGATAAACCCATATTGTGGTTCACAACTATCCGACAAAATTAAAAGCTGGTTTGGTGAAAGTGCTACTCACTTACGCTCATTTTCAATGATTCCGATAAGAACAAAACAAACCTTTGGCTTGCTAGTTCTAGGTAGCGAAGAATCACATCGATTTTACCCTGAAATGGGAACACTTTATTTAATACGGCTAGGGGAATTTGTAAGCACTGCAATCACACGGTATGTTGTAATTGAAAAAGAAAAAGAAGAAGCGTAGAAAAAACATACGGATATAAAGATTAACATATGGCATCTAATAATTTAGCCTCACTTGCTGTTGCTTATATTTCTCATCTTTCCAATGAACGGAGGTTATCGCCACTAACTTGTAAAAGTTACTCACAAGATATTACTACGCTACTGAAACTCGCCTCAAAAACACCTTTTAATCAGCTCCAAATCCACCATATACGTCGTTTCGTAGCTCAGCTTCATAGTAAAGGACTTTCAGGAAGAAGTCTTGCGAGAATGCTATCAGCATGGCGTGGTTTTTATAATTATCTAGCACGGGATCATGGCTACACTCACAATCCTTGTGCAGGATTACATGCGCCAAAATCTCCAAAAACTTTACCTAATGTACTCTCGCCTGATGAAACAGCAAAACTTTTAGAATTTTCAGCCGATGATTTTATGGCGCTACGAGATAAAGCTATGTTTGAGCTATTTTATTCCTCAGGCCTCCGTTTAGCTGAGCTTGTTAAGCTTAAGCCTGATGATTTGAATTTTCCTGATTGCACCGTTTTTATTCTTGGGAAAGGAAACAAAAACCGCGTCGTACCAATTGGTAAACAAGCTATGCAAGCACTACGCGAATGGATGAAACTACGTGAGACATTAATTAAACCTGGTGAAAAGGCTCTGTTTCTCTCCCGAAATGGGAAAGGCATCAGTTCCCGGACAGTTAGTCAACGTCTAAAAATAAGAGCACTACAACAAGATATCAATTCCAACATACATCCCCATGTATTACGACATTCATTTGCCTCCCACTTACTACAATCAAGCGCGGACTTACGAGCGGTACAAGAAATGCTAGGGCACTCAAGCATAAGTACTACGCAGATTTATACTCATCTTGATTTTCAGCATTTGGCAAAGGTCTATGATGTCACTCATCCTCGAGCAAAAAAGAAAGGTTAAAACTATAGAAATACTTCTCTCTACAAATTGGCGTTATAATTCAGATTTTTGTTTGGACTTAAACTCATTCTATGCATCAACTTCATGGCACCACTATACTTTCAGCGAGACGAGGCTCGCAAGTTGCACTGGGAGGTGACGGTCAGGTAACTCTGGGTGCGGTAGTAGCCAAGGCTAGTGCTCGTAAAGTGCGTAGACTTTATCATGAGAAAATTCTTGCCGGATTTGCTGGTGGTACTGCTGATGCTTTTACATTATTTGAGCGATTTGAAGGCAAACTAGAAAAGCATCAGGGGCACCTTATGCGCTCTGCAGTAGAGCTGGCAAAAGATTGGCGTACTGATCGTATTTTGCGTCGCTTAGAGGCAATGCTAATTGTAGCTGACAGAGAAACTACTCTAATCATCACAGGATCAGGTGACGTAATCGAACCAGAATTTGGGCTTGCTGCTATTGGTAGTGGTGGCTCTTATGCACATTCTGCTGCCCGCGCCCTTCTAGAAAACACCAATCTAACATCCCTAGAAATTGTAGAAAAATCGCTCGCTATCGCTGGAGATTTGTGTATTTACACTAATCAAAATCACAGTATTGAGGTTCTTGAATAGTATGAAAGTTAAAAGGTGACATGAAAAGATATAGAGGGTTGATGAGCCAACCTATATTTTCCCTAGATGCTACAACCTTTTTATCATAAATATATTGTCCTTCTCCACTAATTTATTTGAATCTATGTCTCAAATGACCCCACAGGAAATTGTACACGAACTTGACAAACATATCATTGGTCAAGACGCCGCCAAACGTGCGGTTGCCATCGCGCTCAGAAATCGCTGGCGCAGACAGCAAGTAGCAGATCCACTACGGCAGGAAATCACACCAAAAAATATTTTAATGATAGGCCCAACCGGTGTGGGCAAAACTGAAATAGCACGCCGCCTAGCCAAACTTGCTAACGCTCCTTTCATTAAGGTTGAAGCTACTAAATTTACAGAAGTGGGTTATGTTGGACGTGATGTAGATTCTATTATTCGTGATTTAGTAGAGTCTGCAAGCAAACAGTTACGTGAACAAGCCGCTAGAAACTTACGTCCAAGGGCTGAAGACCACGCAGAAGATCGTATCCTTGATGTGTTGCTACCCCCTGCGAGAGATATAACAAGTCAAACAGAGAATGAAGAAAACGATAATGCTACCCGGCAAAAATTTCGAAAAAAGTTACGCGAAGGCAAACTCGACGATAAGGAAATTGAAATCGAAGTTTCAGCAGCACACACGCAAATGGAGATCTTTGCTCCCCCAGGAATGGAGGACCTAACTACGCAAATTCAGGGAATGTTTCAAAATTTAGGAGGCGAGAGGAAAAAAACTCGTAAACTAAGAATTAGAGAGGCGATGAAAATCATCGCTGAGGAGGAAATCTCTAAACTGATTAATGATGAAGAATTGAAACTACAGGCGGTACAAAACGTTGAACAGAATGGCATTGTATTTCTAGATGAAATCGACAAAATTACTAGCCGTTCCGAAACCTCAGGTACCGATGTTTCGCGCCAAGGGGTACAACGCGATTTATTGCCCTTAGTAGAGGGTACCACTATTTCTACTAAATATGGCATGATAAAAACCGATCACGTCCTTTTCATTGCTAGTGGAGCATTTCATCTTTCCAAACCCTCCGATCTGATTCCTGAGCTTCAAGGGCGTTTTCCAATTCGTGTTGAACTTGCTAGCCTCAATGCAAGTGACTTTGTACAAATTCTTACTAACACAGATGCATGTTTGACGCGACAATATGAAGCACTCTTAGAGACTGAAGAAATTAAACTAGAATTTAAGCCAGATGCCATCAAGCGCTTATCTGAGATTGCTTTCGCGGTCAATGAAAAAACTGAGAATATTGGTGCGAGACGACTATACACTGTTATGGAAAAACTTTTAGAAGAAATTTCCTTTGATGCTGCAAAACATAGTGGAAGCACCATCTCAATTGACCCTGCCTACGTAGATACAAGGCTCAAAGACTTGTCCCAGAGTGAAGACTTAGCCCGCTACGTACTTTAAAATCTTTTTTATTGTTGAATATTAAAAACTTGCAAGCGGGGTTTGTCTTAACCTCACTATAATACTAACTGCAAAGTAATCCATTTCCATGAAGCATCTATGACCTTACCAGATTGTCCCAACTTTAAATCTCATTTTGCAGAACTCCTGAGTCATGCACTGCACACTTTGTCAAACACAGACTTAGACATTAATATTGAGTTTGCTCGCCCAAAACAGACAAGTCATGGCGATTACTCTTGTAATCTAGCAATGCAGTTAGCTAAGCCACTACGCCAGAACCCACACACTATAGCCACCATATTAGTTAATGCCATGCCCTCTTCACCCTACCTGGAAAAAGTTGAAGTTGCTGGAGCAGGGTTCATCAATTTATTTCTTACAGTTCAAACCAAACAACAATTTCCACACATTGTCTTAAAAAAAAATAAAGAGTTTGGCTGCGGAAATTACGGAGAAAAGAAGAAAATTCAGGTTGAGTTTGTCTCAGCGAACCCCACTGGACCATTACATGTCGGCCATGGGCGTGGTGCTGCATTTGGCGCAAGTCTTTGTAATGTGCTGACAGCAGCAGGTTTTTCTGTTTCACGGGAGTACTACGTCAATGATGCAGGCAGGCAAATGGATATTCTCGCGGTGTCTACATGGTTACGTTATCTTGAATTAAATGGTCAATCTATTTTCTTTCCTACTGCTGCCTATCAAGGTGAATATGTTCGTAAAATGGCGCAGTTAATTTACAAAGCACATGGTAACCGCTATGTACATCAAGATAAGCCTCTACCAGAAAACCTTTTTGGCCAGAAAGAAAAAAAAGAAGTTGATCCTGAGGTATTACTTGATCAACTAATTCTTGATACAAAAAATTTTCTGGGGCAAGACTACACATACATTCACAATTTCGTTTTAACCGAGCAACTAGGAGACTGCCGCAATGATTTGATGGAATTTGGTGTAGTGTTCGACACATGGTTTCCAGAACAAACGTTATTTGAAGATGGTATGGTGGCACATGTAATTAAACTACTAGAACAAAAGAATTATTTATATCAGCAAGATGGCGCTATATGGTTTCGCTCATCCGATTTTGGTGATGAAAAAGATCGAGTTGTGCAGCGAGAAAATGGGCAATTCACGTACTTTGCCTCCGATATCGCTTATCATCTTAATAAATTTCAGCGCGGCTTTGAGCGCATAATAAATGTGTGGGGGGCTGACCATCACGGCTATATCCCGCGAATGAAAGGAGCGCTCCAAGCATTAGCACTTGACCCGTCAAAACTAGAAATTGCACTAGTACAGTTTGCTGTACTGTACCGCAATGGAGTTAAAGCGCCCATGTCTACACGCTCAGGAGAATTTGTAACATTACGAGAGTTACGTCAGGAAGTAGGTAACGACGCGGCGCGATTCTTTTACCTATTGCGTAAAAGTGACCAGCATCTAGATTTTGATTTGGATCTAGCAAAATCACAAAATAATGATAACCCAGTGTATTATGTACAATATGCTCACGCGCGAGTATGTAGCGTTCTGGAACAATGGGGAGAGAACTCTTCTATTCTTGCCACTGTTGATACAGCTCTACTCACTAGTGCTGTAGAATTGTCTCTTCTACAAAAACTGATTGATTACCCTGAAATGATAGATGTAGCAGCAAGAGAACTTTCTCCTCACTTGATTGCCTTCTACCTTAGAGAACTGGCGGGTGAGTTCCATAGTTACTATAACTCTACACGCTTTCTTGTACCAGAGGTGCCCCTTAGGCTCGCCAGGTTGGCGCTTATTGCTTCGGTACGACAGGTGTTAGCGAATGGATTAACTCTGCTGGGTGTTAGCGCGCCCGAAAAGATGTAAGTATACAACCAGCTAAAACTTCTATGAGTAGAGATTATAAATCACCTTCCAAGACTGCATCCAAAAAGAAAGGATCTACTCTTCTTTTAGGATTATTCCTTGGTTACGTATTAGGTCTTGTCAGCGCTATTGGTGTGTGGTTGTATATCCATCAAGCACCTAGTCCATTTATTTTAAGTAACGAACCTGGAGCCAGCAAAACGGTTGAAAATTCAAGTAACAATACTTCAAAAGAAGCACAAATCTTTGATAGCAATAATAAATCAGTAGAAACTGTAAGTGAAAAACCACGATTTGAATTTTACAAAATACTACCAGGTAGTGAAGAACCTATCACTGAGCAACAACTTCAAAAAGACGTACAGGAGGAACCCTCATCCAAGGACAAATATTATCTTCAGGCAGGATCTTTTAAGAATGCTGAAGATGCAGAAAATCTAAAGGCTAAACTTGCTATGCTCGGTATGGAAGCATATGTTCAATCAGCCGATTTATCTGAAAAAGGTATGTGGCACAGGGTTCGTGTCGGGCCCTTTACGAAAATTGCTGACATCAACCAGGTGCGTGCATCCCTACTGGAAAGTGGCGTTGATGCTACTCTTATTAAAGTGCATGGAGAAGCTCGATAAAGAACTACATTACATTATTGCTGAAAATGGAAAAATTGATTTTACTTAGAGGAGAAAAATGAATTCTATGCGTTTCTTTGTAGTGTTTTTCTTATTCCTTAGCTTAGGCCTCACAACTACACATAACGTATGCGCAGAACTTACCAAGGGTCGTGACTATGCCGTCTTAGCTAGCCCTCAACCGACAGATAGCGGTAAAAATATTGAGGTGCTAGAGTTCTTCTGGTATGGCTGTCCACACTGTTACAAGTTACACCCTCACATCAAAGCTTGGAAGAAAAAAATGCCTAAAGATGTGACTTTCCGCTACATTCCGGCGATTTTTCGTAATAGCTGGATTCCTGGTGCAAAAACTTTCTATGCGCTGGAGGTTCTAGGAGAAAGAAATAAATTACACGATAAAATCTATGATGCCATTCATATCAATAAAATTGACTTGACCAAAGAGGAACTGTTATTTGATTGGATCGAAAAACAAGGAATTGATCGAAAAAAATTTGTTGATATTTACAATTCGTTTTCAGTTGAGAATCGATCATCGCAATCTTCACAAATGTCCAAAAAATATGGTTTAAGAGGTGTTCCATCGTTAGTAGTAGATGGAAAGTATCTGGCCAGCGGCAGAATGGGAGGTACCCCACAAGACACAATTCGAACACTAGATGAACTGATTAAAATAGCACGCAAGGAAAGAGCCAAAAAATAGTACGTTGACTTCTTTTCAATCACAATTTTCCAATGTCATTAAAAGTTATTATTAGTGGAGCTTCCAGCGGATTAGGTATGGCACTAGCAAAGCACTATTCGAAATTTGGTGCGACGCTTGGATTAATTGCTAGAAACAAACAGCCATTAGAAGCTTTATCTGATGAGCTACCTGGCGCATCTTTTTATGGTGCTGATATTCGAAATTCCCAAGCCATGCAATCTGTTGCACGTGAATTTATTCAGCGCTATGGATGCCCAGACATTGTCATAGCAAATGCTGGGGTCAGTCGTGGAACCCTAACAGAGAATGTAGAAGATGGTGAAGTTTTTAAATCTATCTTAGCAACTAACGTCAATGGCATGGTTAATACTTTTCAGCCATTTATCGTTGCAATGAGAGCATCCGGACAAGGCAGTTTAGTTGGAATTGCTAGTGTTGCTGGCTATCGTGGACTTCCTGGTGGAGGTGCATACTCGGCATCAAAGGCTGCCGTTATTACGTATCTAGAAAGCCTACGTATAGAAATGTTTGGAACCGGTATTTCTGTTATCACTGTTTGCCCTGGTTTCATTGTCACTCCGATGACAATGAATAACCCATTTCGTATGCCCTTTATCTTGACAGCAGAAACCGCAGCAAAGAACATTGTGCGCATCATTAAGCGAAAAAAAACATACGCTGTAATCCCCTGGCAAATGGCAATTTTTGCACGCGTGCTAAAAATACTTCCCAACTTTATTTACGATCGCTTACTGGCCAACATGCCGCGCAAACCAAGATGATTCACCCTAAAATACATACAATCATTATTCGAAAACTAATGTAATAATTTCAAAAAATGACAAAAACGCTGAGCGAAAAAGTAATTTTTGGTGCGGGATGTTTTTGGGGTGTAGAAGTCGCCTTCCGTAAAGTCATAGGTGTCAGTGATGTTATATGCGGATATTCTGGAGGTCATGTCAAAAATCCTGTATATGGTGATATATGTACGGGTGAAACAGGTCATGCCGAAGTAGTACAAGTCCTATATGATGCTTCTAAAATCACTTTCGAAGCATTACTTGATGTTTTCTGGAATTGCCACAATCCAACTACGCTCAACCGGCAAGGCCTTGATATAGGCACTCAGTACCGTTCAGTTATATTTTTTTACACATCAACGCAGGAAACCACGGCAAAGTTATCCAAGGAAAAATTACAATTAAGTGGACTTTGGCGAGAGCCCATCGTAACAGAGATCCTACCTGTTACCGAATTTTATCGTGCTGAAGAGTACCATCAACACTATTTTGAAAAGCAACGTATTTAAAGCAGAGGCTGCTAGATAATGTTTCATTATCAACCTAATCCCACGCTACTCTGATTTCGCAACTTTAATAAATCAAGCTAAAAGTTTTTTTATCTCAGCAATACGCGCTTCACGTACCTTTGCATTAATTGAAGCTGATAAAAGTGCGCGGTCAGAATTAGTCTTCGCCTGACTAGAGGCAATTGCACCACTATCTATACTACAAGCTGCATTAAATGCCTCTCGTAGCCGGATGGCCTGTGGGTAAGGCTTTTTATCGTACCCAGGTCGCCCGTAAAAATCACATTCACAAGCGCGAATAAATTTCTCAAAGCGTTTTGGCCTACGGAAAGCATCTACAGCTATCAGCATATCACCTATAGCAGCCGAACATAATTTCGCTATACGATGTACATTAGTATGGTAACTCGCTACTAGTAATGCGAGATCGCGACTGTCTTTAGGGATTTTAATGCGTTTACATAAATCATTAATCAATTTTACACTTTGGGACTCATGACCAATATGGTGTGGCCATAAATTCTGTGGAGTAACTCCTTTACCAAGATCATGAGTAAGTGCTGCAAAACGTACAGGTAAAGAATAATTCTTTGATGCAGCATAATCAATAACTCGCATTATATGCTCGCCGGTATCGACTTCGGGATGCCATTGCACTGGTTGGGGTATGCCAAACAATGCATCTAATTCAGGCATGATCCGCGCCAATGCACCACACTCACGTAAGACATAAAATAAACGTGAAGGTTTTTTCTCCATCAATCCACGAGCCAATTCTTGCCACACTCTCTCTGGCACCAAAGCATCGACCTCACCGTTGCGCACCAGTTCCTTCATTAACAAAAGTGTCTCTGGAACAATACAAAAACTAAAACGTGCAGAAAAACGTGCTGTTCGAAGTACTCGGACCGGATCTTCGGAGAATGCGGCACTTACATGTCGCAACAAGCCCGCCTTAAGATCGGCGACACCATTGAAGGGATCGATAATATTGCCATCCTTATCCTTGGCAATAGCATTAATAGTAAGATCTCTTCGCGCTAAGTCATCCTGTAAGGTAACTTTTGGTGATGCATGAATCTCAAAACCCTTATATCCACGTGCGACTTTACGTTCTGTACGCGCTAGGGCATATTGGCTTCGGTTTTTTGGGTGAAGGTAAACTGGAAAGTCTTTACCCACCGGACGAAAACCAAGCCGTATCATTTCCTCTGGGGTAGATCCTACAACAACATAATCATGATCCTTGACCGGCAGATTCAATAACTCGTCACGTACTGAGCCACCAACTAAAAAAGTTTTCAGTTGAGAACTAATTTTATCGTCCTGCTCGATCACGGAAATCGTTATACCGCTCACGCGGTATATGATGTGCCAAGTAAAGTGGTGCCACTTCTTCCAACTCAGCAGCGTGAATATCAAACACCGCCTCTAATTTATTCATAGCCGTACAATCACATACACTGTCAACTTTCAGTGAAAAATAATTATCGCGCGTCATAAGCTTACCTGGCAAAATTTCCATAATCATTGCCTGCAAGTAGGAAAGACTATCATTTAATCCAATAATACTGAGATCGTGCCCAGTTATAGAAGCAACGTATTCGACAAGCTGCTTTAGAGTATAGATATTTGGCCCACACAGGTCATAACTTTGGCCAAAAGTAGCGGGAATAGAAAGGCTTGATACAATTATCTGTGCCACGTTTTCTACGGATATTGGCTGTAATTTCGCATTAGGTGATGCCAGTGGTAAGATTGGTAGACGCCGCACTAAATCAGCAAATAAATTCAGAAACGAGTCTCCCGGTCCGAAAATAACCGATGGTCTAAAAATGCTCGTACTTAATCCTGACTCGATTATGACTTTTTCGCCTTCGCCCTTAGATCGCAAATAAGCACTTGCACCGTTAACATCTGCATTGAGCGCACTCACGTGTAACAACCTTGATATATTGTTACGTTTGCATGCGGCCACAATTTTTTTTGGCAAATCGACATGCGTAGAAATAAAATTACCATTCAAGATACCCACCAAATTAATGACCGCTTCCATACCAACCAATAGCTGATCAAGTTCTGCAGGGTTATGAATGTCTGCCTCAACTACATCTGCGGTTGGTAAAACTAAAAGTGACTTAGCACGCTCACGATGACGAGTTGGAACAAGCAAGTTGATTTTTTGTGCAGCTAACAAATGGGCAATATGCCCCCCTACGAATCCACTGCCTCCAATAATGCATACATTATTGACTTTCATAATTCTTTTTTTCTCATTAGCAAATTATTTCTATTTTTTTTCTTTAGGTGCAACTACGTCAAGACGCTGCCTCAATGTTCGGATTTGATGACCAAAGGTGCTAGCATAATACATGGAATTACTCATGACTTTTTTTACGTAATCACGAGTTTCATTGAAAGGAATAGTTTCTGCATAAATAGCACCTTCCATTGATGTCGAACCTCGCCATAGTCTAGCTCTACTAGGACCAGCATTATAAGCTGCTATGGCCAATAACGATTGATCATCAAATAAAGTAAGCACATGTTTAAGATAATATGTGCCTAACATTAAATTGGTATTTACTTGGGAAATAAGCTTCTTACGAAAATTCCGCATACCTAATTTTTTTGCTATCCATCTAGCAGTAGATGGCATCAATTGCATTAAACCAATTGCACCAGCACTAGACCTAGCATAATTAATAAAGCGGCTTTCCTGTCTAATCAGCCCATAAACCAAAGCTTCATCAAGTTCTTTTTGTTTCAAGACATCTTGCATCACTTCACGATGTGGGGCAAGGTAGCGCAAATTAAAGTCATGTAGCTGGACAGTTTTATTGGCTGTATTGATGGCCCGATCATAAATTTGGTTACGGCGCGCTATTTCTGCAGCAGCCAATAAACGCTTGTCATCAAAATCACGTATTGCCCAAATCCACTCGCGCGTACCCTCAATTCTTAGATTCAGTCGATACAGAGCAAGCGCCCGCTGAATCCCAGGCAATAGTTCAACAGCTTTAATCTCTTCTTCCTTAAAATTATAGGATTTAGGAAGAGCGCCAATTACAACTCCTAATTCTTCCTCTGCTAGTTGTCCATAGAAATGATATTCAGTACTTAATGGTGCGAGAATAGTACTAGCTTTTACAGTTTCACCTTTATCCTTCAAAGCGCGCGCTTTCCAATATCGCCAAACTGACTCCTGCTGTTTATTTGCGGACATTGCCTCTATACTCTCCAGCACTGTCGCCCAATCAACTGCACGGAGCGCCGCTCGTATTTTCCATTCAAGTTGAGCATCTGAAAGTAAAACTGGGTCGCTTATATTAGCCGCTTCCCTAAACCAACCAAGCGCACGTTGATCATGTTTATACGCCGCTCTAGTTGCCAATTTCGCCATAAAATATGATTGTTCACGATGGGAGAATCTGTCGCGTACTTTGGGCCAAAAAGCATGTGCTCTATCTATACCACTACGTAACAAGCGCATCATTGCAAATAGAAGCACTTCTCGGTCAGCACGTGTTTTAACTTTGTTCCTGTTTTTTCCAAGATAGCGTAGAGGATTTCTGGTGGCTAAGTTCAGTTTGCGTTCACTAAGCGACTGTTTTTTCGGAAGATATTGGTTAATGTGTTTTGCAACCCCTACATTTCCCGCCTCAAGTGCTATGCGTATCCGCCGCCACACATCCTCTTCCGTGAGAAGCTTAGCCGCAACAAGTGAATCAAATAGTGGTGTACAACTCTCCGGCATATCTTGCTCATTAAACCACACAGGAAACGCGTCATACAACGCATCACCATCGTTTACGTATAATCGCTGCTGCAATGAATAACAACTGAGCTCAACATCTTTGTTAACTAGCGCCGGATACTCCTCAGCAAACAATTCCCACTGATGTTTCTCCCCTAATTTTTTTAGCCATAAACCTCGAATCTTGTCTGCAAGAAGGCTGCCTCGAAAACGAACGAGAAACTTCCTAACGGTGCTTTCATCTACATTTTGTTTCTCTAACTGAAGGCTCAACTGATAATAAAGCAAATAAGATTCAAGTATATGACCTTCTAGACGCGGAATCTCAACGGCTATGCGAGCAAGATTTTTGGCCTTGAATGCTTCACGTGCAGCAATAAAGCCTCTATCCTGATTAGCTGTTAGTGTTCCAACATAACCAAAAAGCAATAACACCAGAAAAATATTTTTCATGAACTAGGATCTAGTACCTAAAGAATGATGCTGGAATGGCAGAATAAATAACGTAAAATACTTATCTTAAAATGGCTTCACTAATGCTGTTAAAGCCTTATATCTTTTTGTCCGAGATGGAATAAAAATTCCAGTCTTGACAAAAAGGGCTGCCGTATCATGATTTTCGTAAATACGTTAATATCAAAACATCCTTGATCTGACAAAATGTAGATCTAATTTCTCATAAATGCCTAATTTCGGTAATTATGTTATCTAGTCAGGAAAATATTTAGACCACGCCCTGACCAAGCATTGCATCTGCCACTTTAACGAAACCAGCTATATTTGCTCCATCAACATAATTAATACTTCCATCTTTTCGTTTCCCATATTGAATACAGGAACTATGGATAGCTTGCATAATTTCCAGTAATCTTTTATCTACCTCTTCCCGTGGCCAGGATAAGCGCATGGCATTCTGGCTCATTTCCAGCCCAGAGGTAGCCACACCGCCCGCATTACTCGCTTTGCCCGGGGCAAATAAAACCCCGCCCTTTTCGAAGAGCTTTATAGCATCTGCTGTAGAAGGCATATTTGCACCTTCAGCAACACAAACCACTCCATTTTTAACTAATGTGGCTGCATCTTTATCATCTAATTCATTCTGAGTTGCGCATGGCAAGGCTACCTCGACCGGAACGTGCCATGGATTCATATCAGGAGTAAATTTGGCAGTCTTCACCCGCTTAGCATAGTCACTGACTCGACCCCTTAAATTATTTTTTACTTCCATTAGCTCTGCAAGCTTCTCGGTGGTGAAACCCTCCTCATCAACCACTGTGCCGCTTGAATCAGAAACTGTTATTACTTTGGCGCCTAGCATCATTGCTTTTTCAATTGAATATTGAGCCACATTACCTGCACCTGATACAGAAACTCTTAGGCCATCAAGTGAGCGGCCAATATTTTTAAGCATTTCTTCGGCAAAATATACTGTACCGTAGCCAGTTGCCTCTGGGCGAATCAGGGAGCCACCAAAACTCATTCCCTTCCCTGTGAAAACGGAATCAGATCGATTAGACAATTTTTTCATCATTCCAGCCATAAAACCTACTTCCCGACCACCAACACCTATATCTCCAGCTGGCACATCTGTATCAGAACCAACATGCCTGAATAGCTCGCATACATAGGACTGACAAAACCGCATCACCTCCCCCAAACTCCGCCCTTTGGGGTCAAAATCTGCTCCGCCCTTGCCTCCACCCATCGGCAACGTAGTTAGGGCATTCTTGAATGTTTGCTCAAAAGCCAGGAATTTAAGTATTGAAAGATTTACCGAAGGATGAAAACGTGTACCCCCTTTGTAAGGACCTATAGATGAACTATGCTGTATTCTATAACCCCTGTTTACTCTAACTTCGTTATTATCATCCACCCAAGATACCCTAAAAATAATGGCTCGTTCCGGCTCAACGAGACGGTCAAGAAGACCGTGTTCAGCATAACGAGGGTTGCTAATGATAAATGGCCAAATGCTCTCCATAACTTCATCAACTGCTTGTTGGTATTCCGGTTGGCGTGGATTATGCTGAGCTATATATGTACAAAATTCTTGAAAACTTTGGTATCTCATTTCGATTCCCCTTAAAAAAACAATTATACCGATGAAGCATATTCTGCCAAATTAATTGTACAATCGCATACTATTTTTAGGTTTTTGCCAAGTATCTAAAAATATTGATAATAAAATCGTATCTTACTTGTAACGAGTCGGGTCAGAAACGTTTGCTGCTTCGAAACCTGCACGACGTAATCGACACGAGTCACATACTCCACATGCAAGCCCTGATTCACTCGCCTGATAACAGGAGACGGTTACACTATAATCTACCCGAAGATTCACTCCTTTTTGTATTATCTCTGCCTTGGACATATTAATAAGTGGAGCGTGAATATTTAATTTATTGCCGCTATTTGTAGTCTTAATTGCCAAATTTGCCATTTTCTCAAAAGCTACAACATATTCAGCTCGGCAATCTGGGTAGCCAGAATAATCTACCGCATTAACACCAATAAAAATATCATTACTCTCAAGCACTTCTGCCCACGATAACGCAAGTGATAACATTATAGTATTACGAGCTGGAACATACGTAATAGGAATACCTGGTTTAATTCCTTCAGTAGGAACGTCGATAGATCTATCAGTAAGGGCCGACCCACCGAAAACAGACAGATCAACATTTATGACCTGGTGTCCGCACACCCCCGCTGATTGTGCCACCTCTACTGCAGCAATTAACTCCGATCGGTTTCGCTGACCATAATCTACGCTTAACACGTAACACTCATACCCCCTGTCACGGGCGATGGCAAGAGTTGTGGCAGAATCCAATCCGCCCGATAAGAGCACCACAGCTATTGCCATATGATCAGAAAAATTTATATAAGAAAATATAACAAAACTTCATCTCCCTTTTTCCTCGCCCCATAATAATTTGTGTAGCTGAATCTGCATTCTTACATGTAAACGATCACGCAGCACCCATGAAGCAAGTATTACAGGGTCAAGTTTGCCATAAACTGGCGAAAATAATACCGGGCAAATTTTATCTAAATGGTGCTTACCTATGGTCTCAATTGCCCACTTGTAATCCACCTCATCACATAAAACAAACTTAATCTCATCTTGTTGTGCGAGATATTCCAGATTAGCCCAATAATTCTTATTAACCTCTCCAGAACCAGGAGTTTTAATATCTATAACTTTTTCTACGCGCCTATCTACCTTGGATATATCTTGCGCTCCACTAGTTTCAAGTGATACTGAGTAGCCCGCATCGCATAGCATCCTAAGCAATGTCAGACATTTTTTCTGAGCTAAAGGCTCACCACCAGTGATTGTCACATTGTGGCCACCATAACTAGAGACTCTCTCTAGAATAGCAGAAATTAGCATGGACTCCCCACCATAAAAGGCATATTGAGTGTCACAGTACCCACAACGTAAGGGGCAACCAGTTAATCGTACGAATATTGTAGGCAGCCCTACACGACGGGTCTCACCTTGTAAGGAAAAAAATATTTCACTTACACGCAAAATCTCCGTATCTGGAGTATGTGTAATTGTGTCTTGCGATGAGGGAGAAGTAAGAACCATGTCCAGCATTAAATGGCATAAGCCAAAACGTGCCCCCTATTTTAGTTTGGCTAATCGCAACTTGGCTTTTTCTGCGGCATCACTGATAGGATATTTAGCTATCAATTCGTTCAATGTTTTTTTTGCAGCAGTTCTGTAGTTTATTTCTAGCTGGCTACTTGCAATATTTAGCATGGCGTCAGGCGCCTTAGCGCTATCTGGGTAAGCTTTAATCAGCTTTTGCTGAGCGCTAATGGCATTCTTGAACTCTCGCAGTGCATAATATGAATTACCAATCCAGTAATGAGCGCTGGGTATAAACTCAGAGTTAGGATAGTTCTTAATAAAATCTTTAAATTTGGAAATGGCGCCCTTAAATTTACCAACCTTGAAATTCCCAAAAGCGGCCTGGTAATCACTGTCCCCGTCATCATCAGCTTCTATTGTAACATTTTTAGATGGTAATCCCCCTGTAGTAACTGGAGGATTCACATTCGGTTTTGTATCAACAGATGAATTAGGCTGTTCAATCCTTCTCAGCCGACTATCTAGATCAATATAAAAATCCTTCTGTCTATTTTGTGATAACTCAATCTCGTTGGCCAACACTTCAATTTGACCATTTAATTTATTGAGTTCATGCCTTAACTCCTCGATCTGGTTATGGAGCCCCACTATTGCCTGATTATTTGTCTCTTCGAGCCCCGTAATACGTGCTTCTAGTGTTTTCACCTGCTTCTTTTGTGCAGCAAGCTCCTGTCGCGCACCTTTGTCATCAAACAGTGCGGCGTAACCCAAATTACTGCTGATCAACACTGACAATAGCAAAAGCGCACGCAAGTACATATTTACTCTCCCTGATAGCGAATATCTGCACGTCGATTTTCAGCCCATGCAGCCTCATTATGTCCCATAGCACGAGGCTTCTCTTCCCCATAGCTGATAGACTCGATTTGGCTTTCTTTAGTGCCCGATAGGGTCATTACTTTTTTTACACTATCAGCACGGCGCTGGCCTAATGCAAGATTGTATTCCCGACTACCACGTTCGTCAGCATTACCTTCCAAACGAACACTAGCATTAGAGTTTTCACGTAAATACCGAGCATGAGACAGTACCATAGATTTGTACTGATCCTTTACTGAGTATTTATCGAAATCAAAATACACGCTACGTTTGGAGAGTATATTGTTTGGGTCATGTAGTGGGTTCAGGGTGGGGCTGCCCGTAGTATCTTGGGCGCTAAGACTTGCATCCTCAGGTGAACCCTCTGCACCAGTGGGTTTAGTAGTTTTGCTAGCACATGCTGACAAAAACACTATCAAAACTACGCTTAAAATTTTCTTCATGATTTTCTCCTTATAAATTAAGTTACTCTGAGTTACCGAACGAAATCGGAATTAACGCCGCTTTGGTAAAGGCCCCCACGCTGGCTCTCTTATATCCCCCGTTTGAGCTGATAATCGTTGTCTTGTTCTACCATCACTTGATACTGCGGCTAATATACCACGCCCTTTAATTTCGGTTGCATACAGGATTATCTTACCGTTCGGAGCAAAACTAGGCGATTCATCGAATCGCGAATCTGTCAACAACTGTACTTGGCGTGTTTCTAAATCTTGAACGGCCACATTAAATCTTGAGCCATTACGATGAATGAAAGTGAAACTTTTGCCATCGTGACGATATTGCGGACTAACATTGTAATCACCCTCAAAAGTAAGGCGTTCGGCTACCCCAGATGCAGTTCCTGTGACAGGCATACGATAAATTTGTGGGCTACCACCCCGATCCGAGGTAAAAATAATAGATTGTCCGTCAGGTGAAAAATTTGGTTCAGTATCAATTCCTGAGCTCCGGCTGAATCTTTTTAAGCCACTACCATCAGCATTTATTAAATATATTTGTGAACCGCCTCGGATACTGAGCACTACCGCAAGTCTTTTTCCATCGGGCGACCATGCTGGGGCACTGTTACTACCCTTAAACTTAGCAATAGCCTTGCGTGCTCCGGTTGCTAATGTTTGTACATGAATCACTGGTTTTTTATTCTCAAACGACACATATGCTATCTTAGTACCGTCTGGTGACCACGCAAGAGAAATAATTGGTTGTGTGTATTCAATCGCTGTTCGGGCATTAAAACCATCCGCGTCTGCTATTTGCAGAGCGTATTTTTTTCCCTGCTTCACCACATAAGCAATACGTGTGCTGAAAACACCAACATCTCCTGTTAGCTTTTCATAAATATTATCAGCCATTCGATGAGCAGCGGCTCGTAAATACTTAGTGGAAACAGTTTCCCTATCACTGATCAACAGTTCCTGACTTACTACATCCATCAAACTATATCTCACTTCTACCTGGCCGTTGGATAAGACTCTAGTGCTACCGACAACTACAGCATTAGCGCCAAGCATTTGCCAGTTAGGATATACAATATCTCTGGGTTCATGAGGCGCCAAACCACCTGGATCAACTAATCTGAATAAACCGCTACGATGCAAATCAGATGCCACAACCGCGGTCACGCTTTGCTTTAGGTTTTCTTCAGCAGCGAAAGGAACAATTGCAATGGGGATTTGCGAAGCACCACCGCCAAATATTTCGATGTTAAGAGCAGCATGAACTGGGGAGCCAAGTAAAAAAAGAAATACTAATGATAGATAGCAAGAAAATTGACGTAAAAAGATTTGCATAGAACCAACTTTAAAAAAATATATTATTAAGTCGAATTATATTTGTCATTCTCGGTAATGTACCTTAAGACTTAAATTCCTAAAATTAGGAAATAGCAAGGGGTCAGGTGGTAGGGGCAGCGGCCTGGATTTAACGATTGCACGCTCCACAGCTTCATCAAAGTGAGCAAATCCACTGCTTGTTCGCATTTTTATAGAAATAATTTCACCGCCAGGAATCAGCGTAACATCGAACTCTGCAACTGGATTCCCTGGTAATTCAGTAGGCATAATAATGTTACTTTTGATCTTCGCCAAAATTTTTGCCTTATATTCATCTACCAAATTATGCTTAACCGCTGCTTGTGCTCCAGCCTCCTTTAGCCTTCTTTCTTCTTCTTGGATTTCATTCTGAAGCCGTTTTACTTCAGCAGCTACTCTAGCTTTTTGTTCTCTATCTTTCTTTTGTTTTTTTACAATTGGTTTAGGTTTTGGTTTTTTAATTTTTTCCTTTTTAAGCGCAATATCTGGTTTAGTGAGTGTTGGTAGTTTTTCTGGTTTCGGCGGTAAAGGCTCAATTTTTTTTGGTTGTATTGGTTGTATTGGTTTTACTTTGTTAACAGGCTTCGATGCCGGTTGAGGTAGTTTGCTCCACAAATCAACTACCACCCCTTCTGGCGGATAAGTTTTCCAACTGAGTCCAAATGTCATTAAAATAAAAAAACCCACATGTACTAGTAGCGCCAACACTCCTGCTCGTAATGATCTCGAATCAGAGTTAGCAGAATTTGACTGCACCATTACGCTCATCGAGTGTTCGTATTTGTCATTTCTGTTTAGCTAATAGCCCGACTTTTTTAACCTGTTGTTTTTGCAGAATATCCATCACCTTGATTACTTCTTCATACCGTATACTCTTATCGGCAGCAATCACCACAGGTTGATCATTATTTCTTGCCTGTTTTTGCTTGATGGCTTCTACCAATTCAATACGATTAACTTTTTGTTCCGTGCCCTTCAGAGCATGATCACGCAGCGTAAGACTAGTATCTGCCTTAATAATCACTTCCAGGGGCTCCACCGGTGGTTTTAAAGATTTTCCGAGCTGAGGTAATTCAATTTGACCAGAATTGACAAGTGGTGCTGTAATCATGAAAATTATAAGCAAAACCAGCATCACATCAATATATGGCACAACATTGATTTCATTCATCAATCGTCTTTTTGAGCGGCGCATATTAATAAACTTGTCTCATTAAATCGCTTTTATCCCGTCGCCTGTCTTTGCAGTACATTTGACAATTCTTCCATAAAGCTTTCAAACCGAGTCGAGAGTTTGTCTATATCTCGAGAATAGCGGTTAAAAGCAACAACCGCAGGAATTGCTGCAAATAGCCCCATTGCGGTAGCGATTAATGCCTCAGCTATACCTGGAGCTACATGGGCTATAGTAGCCTGAGTAACGTTAGATAGACCACGAAAAGAATTCATAATTCCCCACACTGTACCAAATAAACCAACATAAGGACTTACTGACCCTACTGTGGCCAAGAAAGCAAGGTGCGACTCAAGTCTATCCATCTCTCGCTGATATGTAGCCCTCATTGCTCGACGCGTGCCGTCCATTACAGCGCCAACATCCATTCCTGATTTACGATTGTGCTTGATAAACTCTCGGAAGCCTGACTCAAATATCCGCTCCATACTGCCTGCTGTGTAGCGCGCATTGACAACTCCTTGGTAGAGCTCATTAAGATCCGCTCCTTTCCAGAAAACAGATTCGAATTCATCGCTCAGTTTTTGTTCTTCCTTAATAGTAAACAGCTTTCTAAAAATAAACCACCACGACAAAAATGAAGCAATTAATAGTATTAACATTACTAGCTGTACCGGAATACTGGCTTCACTGATAAGACTTAAAAGAGACATATCCTGAGTAACAGTTGCATTCATGAGAAATTTCCAAATTTATGACGTAATGGTTCAGGTAAACTTACTAATTTAAGTGTATCCGCGCCAACACATACAACCTGGGTAGTTGCGCTGGCCAAAGTAACATGATCACGTAATATTTGCTGAGAAATCGCTATGCGAGTTCTGCCAAGTTCAGTCGCTTGCACCGTCACATGCAGCAAATCATCCAGCAATGCCGGTTTGAAGTATTCAATATTGAGCGAACGTATCATAAAAACTATGTTGTGGACCTTAATTAATGAATTGATATCCAACTCTAATTCACGCAACCACTCATAACGAGCTCGCTCCATGAAGTTTAGATATGTTGAATGGTAAACTACGCCTCCTGCATCTGTGTCTTGATAATAAACACGAACAGGAAGAGCGAAAGCGGCATCTTTTTTCAATTGTTTAATGCCAAAATGATTATACAATCAGCCCACATGATTTAATATCGCCCTAGTCCCCTTCCCACAGATCATTACTTAATCTACTCTTCAGCGGCATTCCAAAATGCTGGTATGCGCTGGTAGTGGCCATACGTCCGCGTGGGGTACGCTTCAGAAACCCCTGCTGTATCAGATAAGGCTCCAACACATCCTCAATTGTATCGCGCTCCTCACTGATAGCTGCAGCGAGATTGTCTACTCCAACAGGACCACCACCAAATTTTTCTATCACTGACAGAAGTAATTTTCTGTCCATTACATCTAGCCCAATTGCGTCTACATCAAGCATCATTAGGGCAGCATCTGCTACGGTACGAGTAATACGGCCTTCAGCTTTGATTTCTGCAAAGTCTCGTACTCGACGCAAGAGTCTATTCACGATACGCGGCGTCCCACGTGAACGAAGCGCAATTTCTGTTGCCCCATTGAGGGAAATTTCCACGTTTAATACTCCTGCCGAGCGAGTTACAATTTTGGTTAGTTCTTCAGCCGAATAAAATTCTAGCCGTGAAACAATACCAAAACGATCACGTAATGGATTTGTCAACATACCAGCACGAGTAGTTGCCCCTACTAAAGTAAATGGCGGCAAATCAAGCTTTACTGAACGCGCCGCTGGACCTTCACCAATCATAATATCAAGTTGATAATCCTCTAGCGCAGGATAGAGTATCTCCTCTACAACTGGAGAAAGACGGTGAATTTCATCAATGAACAACACGTCATTGGGCTCTAGGTTGGTTAGAAGCGCTGCTAAATCTCCAGGGCGCTCCAAGACAGGGCCGGAAGTATGGCGAAGACTCACACCCAATTCTTTTGCGATAATATGGGAAAGCGTGGTCTTACCTAAACCGGGAGGACCATACAACAGCACATGGTCTA
>JAHELA010000078.1:4225-7259 GCA_024644425.1 Nitrosomonadaceae bacterium | reverse complement strand
CTTCCTTTTGAAAAGATGTATATCTCTGCCCCGGAAGGACACCCCATTGGTGCAGAGCTTAAACGCGCCATCCAAAGTGGTGGCAACACACTAGTTTTGGATAAGTCGCAGGGTGCCGAAGTTATATTACAAATCATCAGTGCAGTAAATTCAAAAAATCTTTTGTCAGTTTCTGCAGGTGGTAGAGTACGTGAGTTTCAATTACATTATCGAACTTCATATCGCCTCACTGATGCAGAGGGACAAGAACTTATACCTACCAGCGTAGTCGCTCTGACCCGAATTATTCCCTTCTCGGATTCTCTGGTTCTAGCGAAACAATCAGAAGAAAGAATGCTTGTCAGGGAAATGCGAAGCGACTCTATCCAGCAAATCATACGAAGGTTGGAGAAAGTACAACGTTAATAAAATCCTTTAATATAAAGTAACTAAACTCTAGACCCGTCTTATAAATTAAAGATAGTCTTAAAATAAATTTTATGAAAACAATATTTAGGTATGCGCATCCATCCAGCACAGCTTTCTAAGCATCTCCAAAAGCAACTCTTACCATTTTATACTGTGTTCGGAGAGGAACCTCTACTAGCCATTGAAGCTGCTGATTTAATTCGTTCTAAGGCACGCCAGACTGGTTATGTAGAACGAGAAATTTTTACGATAGACAACCAGTTCAACAGATCAGAGCTGCTACTGAGTAAAAACAGCTTATCATTGTTTGGTGAACAACGGATGATAGATCTCCGGATACCTTCTGGCAAACCAGGTAAAGAAGGCAGTATCGCTATTGAGGAATATTGCCGCTCACTACCGCCAGATACCATCACCCTTGTTACTCTTCCTAAAATAGATAAACAAGGACAGGTAGCGAAATGGTTTAAAGTGCTTGAGAATATTGGCCCAATGATCTCGGTTTCTTCGGTAGAAACTAATCAGCTTTCGACTTGGATCAGTCAGCGCCTGAGTTTACAAGAACAAAAAACCGATTCTGATACTTTACAATTCTTTGCTGAACAAGTGGAGGGAAACCTGCTTGCAGCAGACCAGGAAATTAAGAAACTAGCACTACTATATCCACCAGGGACACTGTCATTTACACAAGTAAAAGATGCGGTTCTGGAAGTAGCCCGATATGACGTCTATAAACTGTCAGATGCTATGGTTACAGGGAATATTGCCCGTTATAATCACGCACTTATTGGGCTACGAGGAGAGGGAGTGGCCGCACCTTTTATTCTTACAGTACTGGTATCACAAATCCGTACATTGATCATTCTTCGTAAGGGATTAGATTTAGGTAAGCCACTTACACAATTAATGCGCGAAGCTAGAGTATGGGGTATCCGTCAGAAAATAATGGAAAATGCTGCTAGGCGGATAGGCCTTAAACCACTCGTACATGCATTATTACATGCTGCAAAAATTGATAAGGTTAGCAAAGGTATCACAAAGGGAGATATCTGGGACGAATTCTTGCAACTAGGGTTACGCTTTGCTCCCAAAAAATTCTGACCAGGTATAATAATTATAAGGAAAACAAAATAGCTAGAACGTCTAAATTTTTTTGTAACAAATGAACAAATATTATCCGCATACCCGAAAACGAGATTAGTCTATCGTTTTTAATCACATCTACTCTTGTACTTATTGTAGTTTCTTTATCCGAAATTTCTAACTTATTACACTATACCAGCAATATTAGAGCGCCTAACTTGCTAAACAGTATCAACAGCAGCATATCGGCGTTAAAATGTATCAATTTGCAGGTTAACTGTAAAATTTGGAACTGGAATATGGACACTATAGACATTAAAACCTATATGCAGGCTGTTGGCCGTGAAGCTCGTGCTGCATCTCGAATAATGGCTAAAGCAGAGACTTCCTCCAAGAATCAAGCACTCGCTGCGATAGCAGCAGCCATTAGACGAAACGAAAAGCGATTATTAGCTGCTAACAATACTGATTTGGAAGCTGCAAAGGCTAAGGGACTTGAATCTGCTTTAATAGACCGATTAACCCTTACGTCCAAAAGTATAACCAGTATGATTGAAGGATTGTTACAAATTGCCACACTTTCTGATCCAATTGGAGAAATCAGCGATCTAAATTACCGTCCTTCTGGAATCCAAGTTGGGAAAATGCGCGTGCCTCTAGGAGTAGTTGGTATTATTTATGAGGCACGCCCCAATGTTACAGCTGATGCAGCCGGACTATGTATAAAAGCAGGTAATGCGGCAATATTACGCGGAGGCTCGGAGGCATTTAATTGTAATCAAGCTATTGCTGCTTGTGTAAAGGAAGGCCTAAAAGTTGCCAGCCTTCCGGAGACAGTAGTACAAGTAGTTGAAACCACTGACCGTACAGCTGTAGGTGAGCTTATCACTATGAAAGAATTCATAGACATAATTGTCCCGCGTGGAGGCAAAGGACTGATTGAACGTGTTTCTGATGAGGCATGTATCCCAGTTATCAAACATCTTCACGGTGTATGTCATGTGTACATAGACAAAGGAGCTAATTTTGATAAATCAATCCGTATAGCTGAAAATGCCAAAACTCAACGCTACGGAACCTGTAACACCATGGAAACACTGTTGGTACACGAAAAGATTGCACAGAAAATACTTCCACCACTCTGTAAAATCTATCTAGACAAAGGTGTAGAATTGCGAGGAGATAAGTCATCCTGCTCTATTGTAGGAAAAATGACAGAAGCTACTGAAGAAGATTGGAAAACAGAGTATCTCGCACCAATTTTAAGTGTACGAGTAGTAAATAGTTTAGATCAAGCTATCGAGCACATTACTATGTTTGGCTCGCAACATACTGATTCTATCGTTACTGAGGACTACTCTCGAGCCCGTCGTTTCCTAAGAGAGGTAGACTCAAGTTCAGTGATGGTAAACGCATCTACTCGATTTGCAGACGGGTTTGAGTACGGCTTGGGTGCTGAAATCGGAATTTCTACAGACAAAATTCATGCACGCGGCCCAGTGGGGCTTGAAGGGTTGACCAGCCAAAAATTTATTGTGTTGGG
>JAHELA010000078.1:0-4125 GCA_024644425.1 Nitrosomonadaceae bacterium | reverse complement strand
TCTGATCCCATTCCACACGGTGACATTCACGCTGATGTAGCTGTACTAGGTGCGGGACCAGGCGGATACACGGCAGCATTTCGAGCTGCTGATCTTGGTAAGAATGTAGTATTAATCGAACGCTATTCGGTACTTGGGGGTGTATGTTTAAACGTCGGCTGTATTCCTTCCAAAGCACTATTGCATGTTGCAAAAGTTGTAACTGAAGCGGAAGAAACCAAGAAATTAGGTGTATCTTTTGGTACACCTAGAATTGAAATAAACAAGTTACGAGAATGGAAAAATTCAATTATTGAAAAACTTACAGAAGGATTGAAGAAACTAGCAAAACAACGCAAATTAGAAATAATACAAGGCACTGGAAAGTTCACAACACCAAACATGATTTTAGTGAAAACTCCCAAAGGAGAAAAGACTATTTCATTCGAACAATGCATAGTTGCAGCAGGATCAAGTGCTGCGCATATTCCCGGTCTTCTCCAAAACGATCCGCGCATTATGGATTCTACAAGTGCTCTAAAATTGGAAAGCATCCCTAAACGTATGCTAATCATTGGTGGAGGTATCATTGGCCTGGAAATGGCAACAGTCTATGATGCACTTGGCTGTAAAATCAGTGTGGTTGAACTGATGGATCAATTAATTCCTGGCGCCGATACAGACCTCATCAAACCGCTACACAAACGTATGCAGAAACGTTATGAGGCAATTTATCTTAAAACTAAAGTAACTGATATTGAAGCGCAAGAAAACGGGTTGAAAGTAACCTTTGAAGGAGAGAATTCCCCCGGAGCACAGGTCTATGATCGTATTCTAATGGCAGTAGGACGCCGCCCCAATGGGCATAGTATTGATGCAGATAAAGCTGGTATCAGTGTTACTGAACATGGCTTCATTCCAGTGGACAAACAACAGCGCACTAATGTGCCCCATATTTTTGGTATTGGCGATATTGTGGGTGAACCTATGCTTGCTCATAAAGCTTCCCATGAAGGTAAACTTGCTGCAGAAATCATCTCTGGACATAAAGCCGCATTTGATGCGCGGACTATTCCTTCTGTAGCATACACGAACCCAGAAATTGCCTGGATGGGTTTAACTGAAACTGAAGCAAAAAAACAAGGTATTGATTATGAAAAAGCCAGTTTCCCTTGGGCAGCCAGTGGTCGTGCAATTTCAATGGGACGCGATGAAGGCATAACAAAATTACTACTTGATAAGAATTCACGCCGCTTACTTGGTGCGGGTATGGTTGGCGTTAATGCAGGAGAAATAATTTCTGAAGCTATTCTAGCATTGGAAATGGGTGCAGATATGGATGACATCAACCTCACTATCCATCCACACCCAACTTTGTCTGAAACTATTTTGTTCGCTGCTGAAATAGCAGAAGGATCAATAACTGATCTTTATATGCCGAAAAGATAATTTAGCTCTACTCCACTTTAACCAAAAGCTATCTCTTGCATAATTTATACTAGCAATCATGATTTATTCATTATTTAAACGATAACTTTTATCGCCACTAGTAAACCCAACAAGGGACTGCTGAATATCTTTGCCGAAAGCTATAACTTTGAATAACTCACCCATTTCAGCAGGGCTGACTAATTTCTGTAATTGATTTGCTATAGGTAAATAGGCACTTGTATTTTTTGCTGGTGTCTGTGCAATAATTTCGGTAATTCCACAGTTGATGAGAAATTGCGCTTGAGAAGTATATCCTAATAACTCAAGCCCTGCTTCTGTTGCCGTATCAGCGATTGCGCTAAAATCTACATGGCTGGTAATGTCCTGTAAACCTGGAAAATAAAAAGGATTATCATGTGTATGGTGACGGTAATGACACATCAGTGTTCCCCGATTTCGCTGAGGATGGTAGTACTCATAGCATCCGAAACCGTAATCGATCATCACTATTACTCCTTGCTGTAGAATCCCTGCGAGACTCCGCATAAATCCACGTGTAGAAAGGCTAATCTCGCTAATATAGTCACCAAAATTCTTTCTTTCAGAATTTATCTGCGTGCTTAACTTACGTGCAACTTCAACGAGTTCCTTGTTAATTAATATTCGGTCGCTCCACTCGAACGACCTACCATTCCAAGTCACACCACGCTCAAACAAATTGGCACCTCGCCAAATAACCAAATGAACCGGCATAGCATCAAGCACTTCATTTGTAAATATCAAACCTCTAAATTTGTTAGGTAAATTTTCTAACCAATCAATACGTGACAAAAATTGTGGAGCATATTTTTCAAATAATTCTTTTTGTCGTTTGTGTAATTCCCCACTAATTTCAAGAATAAAATAATGCTTCGGTAATCTACCAAGGTTGTCTAGCTCAAGCAATAAATCAAGTGCCAATTTACCGCTACCAGCACCAAACTCCAAAATATTGCTGTTATTATCGCCAAGGACTTCAAATACTTGTAGCGCTTGTCTTGCTATAGTTCTCCCAAATAATGATGAGATTTCTGGAGCAGTGACAAAATCTCCGTTACTACCAAATTTAGCTGTACCGCCACAGTAATATCCCATACCGGGCGCGTAAATCGCCAACTCCATGTAACGGGGAAATGGAATCCACCCTCCCGCAATAGCAATCTCCTTACAAATCATCTCTTGCACAGCACAACTATGCTGTAAAGCAGAGCCAGTTGGTGTGGGTAGTGGTGTCATCGGCTTAAAAGTATCTTTATGGTAAATTATCCAAACCTAAAGAAAAATATTAAAAATTGTAGTAAGCACTCAAAAAATCAAGACTAAAACAGAACAAAGCGTAAATAACTAAATAATATGATATAACAACATGATAGATTAACCCGTACAATTTCTGATTACCAAATTTGATCTATAGAAATATCTTAAAGGAAATTGAGATGCAAGAAAAAGTAATACTAATTACTGGTGGTAGTAGACGCTTGGGCGCAGCTATCTGCCGCAAGCTACATTCTAAGGGCATGAGTTTGATGGTACATTATCGGTCCTCAAAAATTGAAGCACAAAAATTGCAAACTGAACTAAATCGAATACGCCCTAATTCAGTTGCGTTAGTACAAGCTGACTTGCTAGATATTTCTCAACTACCTAAAATAGTTAGTCAAACTATAAAACAATTTGGTAGATTGGATTCGCTTATTAATAATGCATCCAGCTTCTCTCCCTCTCCGATGGGTAAAATAACAGAGAAATTATGGAGCGATCTAATTGGTAGTAATCTCAAAGCACCACTTTTTTTATCTCAAGCAGCAGCACCGTATCTAAAGAAACAACGTGGCTGTATCGTTAACATTATCGATATTCATGCCGAATTACCACTAAAAAAATATTTAATTTATAATTCTGCAAAAGGTGGGTTGGCTACACTTACCAAATCTATGGCTTTAGAACTATCGCCAGACATCAGGGTAAATGGTGTTTCTCCAGGATCTATTCTGTGGCCAGAAAATGGTGAATGGTCAGATGAGTTAACTCGAAAGCGTATTATTGGAAAAACGCTCCTTAAAAGAATAGGTGAGCCAAAAGACATTGCTAAAACAGTACTTTTCCTGATTCTATACGCCCCTTATATAACTGGCCAGATCATAACAGTAGATGGCGGACGCAGTATTAATTTGTAGAAAACTAAGTATTTAATGTGGCATTTCTTAGAAAAGCTCACCACTTTATTCCATAGAAAATATGTAGTTAAATCCTATATAAGATGATCTGACCCAAACCAGCTACCAAATTTAGGATAAAATGAGTCCTTGAATATTATGCAACTCTCATCATGAAGAAATCTCATCTTCCCCGCCGCACTAAATCTCCACGTGCAGTACAAGAACTTACACGTCTAGCTGCAGGACTTGCAGCTTCGGGCAGCCGTATAGAAGATAGTTTTTGGGAATATCAACTTGGAAAAAAGATAAACTCACAGTTACGTATAGGGGGAGATCAAAATTTAGAAGCAGCCTTGGAATTGCTTTATGATAACGACCAAGCCGGTTACGGAGAATTCATCTACGCAATCGAAGCTGCAATAGAGTGTGGCACATTAATAAATGAAGACTGCACTTATGATGTGCTAATGTTTGCTGCACCGGTGCTAACATGGTCTCGCTTTTCTATTCCTTCTGG
>JAHELA010000004.1:2536-27927 GCA_024644425.1 Nitrosomonadaceae bacterium | reverse complement strand
CTTGGATGGATGTATGCCAATGGGCGCGGTGTTTCGAGAAATGATAGTATAGCTTCACATTTATTTGCTATGGCCGCAAAACAAGGACACACTCACGCCCAAAAAATGAGCCAATATACCGTGGCATCTCCATCGTTATCGATTCCAGATTGTCTATTAAAAACACCTCAAAAACAAATGGCAAGTGGAGTAAAAATAACTTATTCCAATGCTTCTATCTTTAAGATAGTGAGTAAACTAGCCCCACTTTATAAAGTAGACCCACATTTTGTCATGGCAATTATTTCTGTTGAGTCTGGATTTAATGTACATGCGGTATCACCAAAAAATGCGCGAGGCTTAATGCAACTTATTCCTGAAACCGCAAAGCGTTTCAATGTTAAGAATTCTTTTAATGCAGAAGACAATATTAAGGGCGGCATGGCCTACCTGCAATGGTTATTAACATTTTTCAAGGGAGATGTAACTTTAGTTGCCGCAGCATACAATGCAGGAGAGGGGGCAGTTAAAAAATACCATGGAATCCCCCCTTATCCTGAGACCAGAAACTATGTAAAGAAAATTAGGATGCTTTACAAGAAACTAACCCACCCATATCGCCCTAGAACTTTTGGCAGCTAATTCTGCAACCCTGATAATTTATACCCCTACGTTCAGTTATTCTTACAGTATATGTGCAAAAAATATTGCACTTAGGGAGCAATCAAACTATAAAGTTTTATAAACTGAATTGTTTTAGGAATAAATATTGAAATAAAACTCAGGCCGAAACATGAGCAGTGTACCAGTCTAATGCTTGCTTTAGGCCCTCATCAATTCGATGAGTTGGAGCATAGCCTAATAACCTAATAGCCTTAGAAATATCAGCCTGAGAATGACGAACATCACCTTCACGAAAAGCCACGTACCGGGGCTTATGATTCTCCAAGTGTGGGAATCTTTTCACTAACAAAGCACGTATCATTTCATATAGTTGGTTAAGACTTGTGCGTTCATTGAGAGCCACATTATATACTTGATTTACTGCCTTTACATCATTGGCCAGCGCTGAAAGAATATTTACTTGTACAACATTTTCTATATAGCAGAAATCTCGGCTTGTTTCCCCATCTCCATTTATCTGAAGAGATTGGCCTTTAATCAGGGCAGCAATCCATTGCGGAATCACAGCAGCATATGCACCATTCGGGTCTTGTCGTGGGCCAAAAACATTGAAATAACGCAACCCAATAGACTCAACACCATAGCAACTATAAAATACATCAGCATAAAGTTCATTAACGTACTTTGTAACCGCGTATGGCGAGAGCGGTCTACCTATCATAGATTCAACTTTTGGCAAATCAGGATGATCGCCATATGTTGAACTAGATGCTGCATAAACAAAACGCTTCACAGGAGCATCTCTCGATGCTACTAGCATATTGAGAAAACCAGAAATATTACTTTCATTTGTCAGTATAGGGGATTCAATTGAGCGAGGAACAGATCCTAAAGCTGCTTGATGCAAAACATAATCTACCTTGAAACAAGCCTGCCTACAATCATCAAGCCGACAGATATCTCCTTCCATAAATTTAAATTTTCGCCAGAGTTGTTCTCCTACCTGTTCTCTTACCTGCTCAAGATTATACGTGTAACCGGTTGAGAAATTATCTAGTCCAATTACTTTCTGGTTTAACTTGAGTAACGCCTGCAATAAATTGGATCCTATAAAACCAGCAACACCAGTAATTAACCAACAATATTGATGCTCTTTCAAGTGCTCAAGAGCACAATGATATTTTGTGGTATTCAACTTATTTTACTCTTTTTAAATTTAGAGGCGCCAAACACTAAGGCCCGCTTCATTAAGTTCTTTTTGATCAAACTGAGATTTAACATCAATGAAGCATCCGCCCTTAATAACTTTGGATTGAAAATCAGATATTGGTCTTCCAATAAATTCTTGGTGAGATACTGCAGCAATAATAACCTCAGCACATGGGAGACTATCCCAAGACTCTAGTTCTACACCATATTCATGACGGGCTTCTTTAGCATCTGCAACAGGATCATGAATATGCAGATCAACCCCGAAAGACTTTAGTTCAAATATTAACTCTGCAACTTTAGAATTTCTTAAATCAGGGCAATTCTCTTTGAATGTTAGACCGAGCACATTTACTTTTGCACCCTTGACATTACAATTAGCCTTAATAATCTGCTTTATCGTTTGTTCAGCAACAAATTTTGCCATACTGTCATTGATGCGTCTTCCTGCCAGAATCACCTGGGGACTGTATCCAATCATTTCCGCCTTATGTGTAAGATAATATGGATCTACACCAATGCAATGCCCTCCTACTAAACCAGGACGAAAAGGAAGAAAATTCCATTTAGTACCTGCAGCCTGCAAAACTTCTAATGAATCAATTTCCAACTTATCGAAAATAATCGCCAACTCATTCATCAATGCAATGTTAAGATCACGCTGTGTATTTTCGATAACCTTGGCAGCTTCAGCAACTTTAATACTTGATGTACGATGCACCCCAGCTTTTATTACAGTTTCATAGAGTACAGCAATTTTTTCTAGGGTGTCCGCATCATCCCCCGACACGACCTTTACGATTGCCGTCAGTGTATGCTTTTTATCACCAGGATTGATTCGCTCTGGAGAAAATCCAACATGAAAATCTTTCTTCCATTTCATGCCTGAACACTTCTCTAAAACTGGAACACAAACTTCCTCTGTTGCCCCAGGATAAACCGTTGATTCATAGGTAACAATGGCCCCACGCTTCATATATTTTCCGATTGTTTCACTCGCACTTATAAGCGACGTAAAATTAGGCTGATGAGCAAGGTCTACTGGAGTAGGAACTGAAACTATAATGTGGTCTGCTAAAGACAACTCAGAGGGATCAGTTGTCACAGTTAAGCTCTTTGCAGCTTTCAGGTCATCACTAGAAACTTCACCAGTTGGATCAATACAACGCTTATAATTTTCAATTTTACTGCCAGAAGGATCATAACCTATAGTTTTCCCTTTTTTACCAAATTCGACAGCCAAAGGTAATCCAACATACCCCAAACCAACTACAGCAACTACGCTCATAATTCCTCTCCAAAATAGAGTTTTTGTAATTCACATTATTATAAGAAAGCTCGCGATATACCCTCAGTGCTTAAATAAAATATTTCGAAATTAATAAAAAATTCTGTCGCCAATTTAAATATTAATGAACGCCAAACTTTTATAGGTAAAAAAATGTGGCAGACTGGAGAATTTCCATTGTAAAATTTCGAGCTACGTTCTTTATTACTTTTTCATTCTACAGTTACCGATTTTGCTAAATTTCGTGGTTTATCAACATCGGTACCTTTTTGTAAGGCAACATGGTAAGCAAGTAACTGCAATGGAATCGTGTGAAGAATAGGACTTAGCAACCCAGCATGCTCTGCCATACGAATTACATGCAGCCCCTCACTTTCCTGAATATGTGAATCTGCATCTGCAAAGACATAAAGCTCCCCTCCGCGTGCATGTACTTCCTGTAAATTAGATTTTAGTTTCTCAAGCAATGTATCGTTAGGCGCAATTGCAACTACAGGCATATCTTTATCTACTAAAGCAAGTGGGCCATGCTTCAATTCTCCTGCAGCGTAAGCTTCAGCATGAATATATGAAATTTCCTTGAGTTTAAGCGCACCTTCCATGGCAATTGGATAATGCATACCACGTCCAAGAAATAGAGCATGACGCTTTTGAGAGAATCTTTCGGCCCAGACCTTAGCCTGTGCCTCTACTTGCAAGGCAAGTTTCAATGCAACAGGTAGATGGCGTAGTGCGGCTATCATTTCAAACTCGCTTTCACCAGATAATTTCCCACGTAACTTTGCTAATGTCATGGTAAACAACATTAGTGCGGCTAGCTGCGTAGTAAACGCCTTTGTGGAAGCCACACCTATTTCTGGTCCTGCGCGAGTTAAAAATCGTAAATCAGTTTGCCTAACAAGTGCGCTTTCCGCTACGTTACATATAGCAAGGCTATGACGATGCCCTAATGATTTTGCGTAGCTAAGTGCAGCCAAAGTATCAGCAGTCTCTCCAGACTGAGAGATTCCTATTACTAATGCATTTGATTGTGAGACTGGTTCACGATAGCGATATTCACTTGCAATCTCAACATTACAAGTTAGTCCAGCCACAGATTCAAGCCAATAACGAGCAACTAATCCAGCATGATAACTAGTGCCACAAGCAAGTATTAAGACCCCATCTGTCTGCTTGAAAATATTTTCTGCCTCGCTTCCAAATAATCGCGGGGAAATAGACTGAGCATTGAGTACCATTTCCAGTGTATTTGCCACTGCACCTGGTTGTTCGAATATTTCTTTTTGCATAAAGTGATCGTAAGGTCCAATTTCTACCGCCTCATTAGTGAGCTCACTTTCGTGTACAACACGCGGCACCTCCTTGTACGGCGCTGTTCCAAGACAGCTAACGATACGATAACTATCACGACGTAGTTCAGCTACGTCACCCTCTTCCAAATAAATCATGCGTTTAGTAACCTGCAACAATGCAGATGCATCAGATGCAGCATAGTTCCCATCCTCACCTAGCCCTAGCAGTAGAGGTGCGCCATTACGGGAAACAATAATACGCTCTGGATGGGTCTCTTCCATTACAGCAATGGCAAAAGCACCCTGCAATTCGGAAACAGATTGGCATACCGCTTCAAATAAATCTGGAGCTTTTTTTAGATTAAGAGTGATGAGATGCGCTATAACTTCAGTGTCGGTATCAGAAACAAACTCAAATCCTGCTGCCTGCAAACGATTATGTAAGGTCTCATGGTTCTCGATTATACCGTTATGCACCACAGCAACCTTTGGCATCTCGCCAGAGAAGTGGGGATGAGCATTACGCTCAGAAGGTGCGCCGTGTGTAGCCCATCGGGTATGAGCAATACCGATCTCACCTTGAAACTTCCGTTCTTTTGCAAGTTTACTAAGCTCTGCAACCCGTCCAGTTGTCCGCAATCGACTTAATTTGCCATTTAATAATGCAATTCCAGCAGAATCATAACCACGATATTCCAAGCGATGCAAACCTTCTAGCAAGGCGGGAACAATATTATTTTGGGCTACTGCACCAACTATGCCACACATAAGAAATCTTCCTTGTCACAAAATTCTAGAACTTTAAGGGGCTAACAAATTCACCATTATTAAAATTTATTTTTCAGCTTTCGTTTTTTTCACAGGTCGCTTCCACCCAAATACACTTATTTGTTTTGCGCGTGATAATGTTAGCTCATCTGGAGGTGTATTTCTGGTAACAAATTCACCATTATTAAAATTTATTTTTCAGCTTTCGTTTTTTTCACAGGTCGCTTCCACCCAAATACACTTATTTGTTTTGCGCGTGATAAGGTTAGTTCATCTGGAGGGGCATCCCTGGTAATAGTAGACCCTGCACCAATTGTAGAACCCTTTGCCACCTTCACAGGTGCAATTAACTGAGTGTCCGAGCCGATAAATACATTGTCTTCGATAATAGTTTGAAACTTGTTTGCTCCATCATAATTGCATGTGATAGTGCCTGCACCAACATTTACATTTTTTCCCATTGTTGTATCACCAATATAGCTCAAGTGATTCGCCTTGCTACCAGCAGCAATTCTGCTATTCTTAACTTCAACAAAGTTGCCGATGTGAACCTCGTTAGAAAGTTTTGTTCCTGGGCGCATGCGAGCAAATGGACCAATACGACAATTTTTTCCGATATCAGCGTTTTCAATCGAACTAAATGGAAAAATTATCGTACCTGCTTCGATATTCACATTCTTTAATATACTATGAGCCCCTATCCTGACGCCGTCACCTATTTTCACTAGTCCCTCAAAAATACAATTGATATCTATTTCCACATCTTTGCCACAATCCAATTGCCCACGAATATCAATACGTGAAGGGTCAGCCAAAGTCACGCCTTGCTTGAGTAGTTTTTTTGCAAATTCATTTTGGTAAATTCGTTCTAGCTCTGCTAATTGTATTTTGCTGTTTACCCCCATTACCTCCCAAGTATAGCTTGGATGAGTCGCCTCTATGTTGACACCTGCTTTAGTTGCCATTGCTACAATGTCAGTGAGGTAATATTCCTTTTGTGTGTTTTTGTTCTCAAGCCTAGGCAACCAATCCTGTAATCGTGAATTCTGGGCCACCATGATTCCGGTATTAACTTCGTGTATTTTCCGCTGAGTAATGTTAGCGTCTTTCTCTTCTACAATTGCGGAAACTTTACCAGTTTCAATATCGCGTATGATTCTGCCATAGCCAGATGGGTCATCTAATTCCACAGTTAATAAAGCCAGGTTTTTTGTCGAAGCTACTTTTATTAGCTTCTCTAGAGTGATGACTTGGTTAAGCGGTACGTCACCATAGAGCACCAGAGTTACGCCATCTTTATTTAAATGTGGCAGAGACTGCATTAATGCATGGCCAGTACCTAATTGTAGTTCTTGCTTTACCCAAATAAATTTATTGTTGGCTATTGTCTGAGGAACAGTTTCGTTACCATGTCCATATATAATACAAATCTTTTGAGGTGATAATGCTTGAGCTGCTTCAAGTACATGTAGAAGTAATGGCTTTCCTGCCAGAGGATGCAAAACCTTAGGTAAAGCAGAATACATACGCTTTCCAAGTCCAGCAGCCAAAATGACAATATTCAAATTTTGCACGACAATAATAGGTAAATAAACTTTCGTAAGAAATGTTTTACAACTGAACTCATCAAGCAATAACTTGATTACAATCTAATTAATCGGATGGCACAGTATAAAGTTTAACTGTAATTTCTACTTTTTGCATAAATTATCATAAAAAACAAAAAGGCGGCTTATGCCGCCTTTTTTGGGTACAAATAATACTCAGTGTGAGCGTTTCTTCAATTTTTCAATCGCCGCTATCTGGGCAATAGATTCAGCCAATTCAGCCTGAGCACGGGCGTAATCTATCTTAGAAGATTTATCTTTCATAGCTTCCTCTGCAAGTGCTTTAGCTTCTAGGGCTTTAGCCTCATCTAGATCAGTACCACGTACAGCAGTGTCAGCAAGAATAGTCACTACACTAGGTTGCACTTCCAGCATTCCACCAGAAACATAAATTAATTCTTCCTCAGAACGGTCAGGCACCTTAATCCGAACCGATCCAGGCTTTATTCTTGTAATTAACGGCGCATGACGAGGATAAATGCCCACTTCGCCCATTTGTGCTGGCACAATGACAACCTCTGCAAGCCCAGAAAAAATGGCTTGCTCAGCACTTACCACATCTACATGTATTGTCATTGCCATAACTTTTAACTCCTACTGAACACTCTTAGCCTTTTCAACAGCCTCTTCTATCCCTCCAACCATGTAAAAAGCTTGCTCTGGCAAATCATCATATTCACCATTAACTATGCCTTTAAAACCCTTGATAGTATCTTTCAGTGACACATATTTTCCGGGAGAACCAGTGAATACTTCTGCCACATTAAACGGCTGTGATAGAAAACGTTGAATTTTGCGCGCCCTGGCTACTGCCAGCTTATCTTCGGGAGACAGCTCATCCATTCCCAAAATAGCAATAATGTCACGTAATTCCTTATAACGCTGCAGTGTTTGCTGCACATCACGCGCTGTATTGTAATGATCTTCACCAACAACCAAAGGATCAAGCTGGCGCGATGTCGAATCAAGTGGATCCACTGCTGGATATATTCCTAGCGAAGCAATATCGCGTGATAGCACCACAGTTGCATCCAAGTGCCCAAAAGTAGTAGCTGGTGAGGGATCAGTCAAGTCATCCGCTGGCACATAGACCGCCTGAATCGAAGTAATTGAGCCTGATTTAGTAGAGGTAATGCGTTCTTGTAGTCGACCCATTTCTTCAGCCAGCGTAGGTTGATATCCCACTGCAGAAGGCATACGACCCAGTAAGGCGGAAACTTCTGTTCCAGCAAGCGTAAAACGATATATATTGTCCACAAACAACAATACATCCCGACCTTCATCACGGAAATTTTCAGCCATAGTTAAACCGGTTAAGGCAACACGCAGCCTGTTACCAGGAGGCTCGTTCATCTGTCCGTAAACTAGTGCCACTTTATCGAGCACGTTAGAATCTTTCATTTCATGGTAAAAGTCGTTTCCCTCACGGGTTCGCTCGCCCACTCCGGCAAAGACAGAAAACCCGCTATGCTCAGTTGCAATGTTACGGATTAATTCCATCATGTTAACGGTCTTTCCAACACCCGCGCCACCAAACAGACCCACCTTGCCGCCTTTAGCAAAAGGACAAACTAAATCAATCACCTTGATCCCTGTTTCCAGTAATTCAGTCGATGCAGACAATTCGTCAAATGCTGGTGCCTTACGATGAATCGACATGGCTTTTTCTGCGCCGATAGGGCCCATCTCATCTATTGGTTTCCCCAATACATCCATGATGCGCCCCAATGTCTTGGGACCGACCGGTACTTTTATTGGCTCTTTTGTGTTGGTTACCATCATTCCACGACGCAACCCATCCGACGAGCCAAGCGCAATCGTGCGCACTACACCATCGCCCAATTGCTGCTGTACCTCTAAAGTGAGCTCTGATCCTTCCATTGTCAGCGCGTCATACACCTTTGGCATTGCCTCACGTGAAAATTCGACGTCAACTACTGCGCCGATACATTGAACAATTTTTCCTTGGTCCATGTTTGTTCCTTAAATACAAATCAAAAATTATTAAACTGCTGCAGCGCCAGCAACTATTTCAGAAAGCTCTTTCGTAATAGCCGCTTGACGGGTCTTGTTGTAAATTAATGTAAGCTCATTTATTACGTCACCCGCATTATCTGATGCAGCCTTCATTGCGACCATCCGAGCAGATTGCTCGGAGGCTATGTTTTCCGTCAACGACTGATAAATGAGTGCTTCAATATATCGCACCATAATGTCATCAATAACGGTCTTAGCATCAGGCTCGTAGATATAGTCCCATGTTCCAGCCGCCCCCTCATGATGACTGTTATCGCCTTCTTTTTCTTCGCCACCTTGAAGCTGCACATCAGACAGTGGCAGTAATTTTTCCATTATGGGCTCTTGTTTCATGGCATTAATAAAGCGAGTGTAAAAAAGGTACACTCGGTCAAAACGATCCTCATTGTAACCATCAAGTATCACCTTCACCGCACCAATTAGCTTTTCTAAATGCGGGGTATCACCCAACCCCACAACGTTCGAAACCACATTTGCCCCGACACGGGTCATAAAACCTAAACTTTTATTACCAATACAACAAACTTCAATCTGCTCTCCCTCACCTTCCCATTCTTTTATCTTTGCAGTCGCTAAGCGTAGAATATTAGTGTTAAGGCCTCCGCATAAACCCTTGTCAGAAGTAACTACAATAATTCCTATTCGTTTGACCGTGTCTCTTTCTACCAGAAAAGAGTGTTTATATTCGCTGCTAGCCCGACTCATGTGTGCTGCGACATTTCTGATTTTGTCACCGTAAGGACGTGCTTTTTTCATCCGCTCCTGTGCTTTACGCATTTTAGAGGCAGCCACCATTTCCATCGCACGTGTGATCTTTTGCGTATTTTTTACGCTACTGATCTTAGTCCGTATTTCTCTGCTTCCAGCCATAGTTTAATACGATCCACTCGATTTAAAGTCTTGAACTGCTGCATCAAGCTCTTTCTCAGTTTCGGCGTCAAGTTCTCCGCTTGTTTGAATCTTATCCATGATGGCACTGTATTTACTTCGCATATGACCTCTCAGCGCAGATTCAAATACCAGCGCACGATTTACTTCCACATCATCCAAATAACCCTTGTTTACAGCAAACAGTGTGAGCGCCATTTCAGCCACACTTAAAGTAGCATATTGTGCTTGTTTCATCAGCTCCGTTACCATTTTCCCGCGCTCTAACTGCTTACGGGTAGCCTCGTCAAGATCAGAAGCAAATTGTGCGAACGCTGCAAGCTCACGATACTGTGCCAACGCCAGACGTACACCACCACCTAGTTTTTTGATAACCTTGGTTTGTGCTGCACCACCCACACGTGACACCGAAACCCCTGCGTTAATTGCAGGACGAATACCGGCATTAAACAAATCTGTTTCCAGAAAGATCTGGCCATCGGTAATTGAAATTACGTTGGTAGGAACAAAAGCAGTAACGTCACCTGCTTGAGTCTCAATTACTGGCATCGCAGTTAGCGAACCAGTCTTGCCTTTAACCTTGCCATCAGTAGCTTTTTCGACATATGCTGCGCTAACTCGAGCAGCACGTTCCAACAATCGTGAATGGAGATAGAACACATCACCAGGATAAGCCTCACGGCCAGGTGGCCGACGAAGCAATAATGAAATTTGCCGGTACGCCCAGGCCTGCTTAGTTAAATCATCATAAACAATAAGAGCATCTCTGCCGGTATCACGGAAAAATTCGCCCATTGTGCAACCAGAGTAGGGCGCAATAAATTGCATCGCTGCCGATTCGGAGGCAGTTGCAGCGACTACAATGGTGTACTCCATAGCTCCGTGTTCTTCCAACTTACGTACCACATTTGCGATAGACGCAGCCTTTTGTCCGACCGCAACGTAGATGCAGGTCATGTTTTGACCCTTCTGATTAATGATTGTGTCAATTGCAACTGCGGTTTTGCCGGTTTGACGATCGCCAATAATCAACTCACGCTGACCACGTCCAACAGGAACCATAGCGTCAATGGACTTAAGCCCGGATTGTACCGGCTGATCCACAGACTGACGCCAGATCACCCCTGGTGCGATTTTCTCAATTGGCTCCGAACCCTTCGCAGTGATCGGGCCTTTGCCGTCAATAGGCTGTCCCAGCGAATTAACAACACGACCCATTAGCTCTTCGCCTACCGGCACCTCCAAAATACGACCGGTACATTTGACAGTGTCGCCTTCAGTAATGTGCTCATATTCACCCAGAATCACTGCACCTACAGAGTCGCGTTCAAGATTGAGCGCAAGTCCAAAAGTGTTACCGGGAAATTCAAGCATCTCACCTTGCATCACATCAGACAGACCGTGAACGCGTACAATCCCATCGGTAACCGAAACAACGGTACCCTGAGTCTTGACTTCTGAAGTGGCATCAAGCCCCTCTATCTTGCTTTTAATTAGTTCGCTAATTTCAGATGGATTTAACTGCATTTCTTATAACTCCTAGCTTTTGAGCGCAACAGACATGGCTTCCAGTTTTCCGCGTACAGAGGCATCAAATACCTCGTCGCCAATTTCAACCTTTACCCCACCTATTAATTCTGAATTTACATCTACCTTGGCCTCTATTTTGCACTTAAACTTAGACTCAAGGCCTGCCACCAAGTCTTTAAGTTGTACATCAGTCAGGGCAAATGCTGAAGCAACTTTTGCTTCCAGCACACCCTCGTGTTGTGTCTTTAATTGCTCAAATAATTCACTCACCTCGGGCAATACTTCAACCCGCTTACTCTCAACTAATAACAATATAAAATTACGACCTTCGTTGCTGAGTTTGTCCCCACATATATCAAGAAGCAATTCGCCTAGACGCTTAGCGGAAACCTCTGGGTTGCCGAGTAAAGTACGAATACGTTTGTCATCTGCCACAACTGCAACGAGTTTCAGCATGCTAGACCAGTCAGATAATGTATTACCAGCTTTAGCTAGCCTAAATACGGCCTCAGCGTAGGGACGCGCAATTGTGAGTACTTCAGCCATTGATTATAGTTCCGCCTTAATAGTTTTAAGTAAATCAGCGTGAGCTTTAGCATCTACTTCTCGATCCAGGATTTTTGCTGCCCCTGCTACAGCCAAATCGGCAACGTGCTGACGCAACATTTCTCTAGCGCGAAAAACTTCTTGCTCAACTTCTGCCTTCGCACTAGCAACAATCCGGTTGCCCTCTTCTTTGGCGACACCCTTTGCTTCCTCGACGACCTGAGATGAACGCTTTTCTGCTTGAGCAATAATTTCGGCTGCTTTCTGTTTTGCTTCACGTAGATTTTCAGCCGCACTCTTAGAGGCCAGCTCCAATTCATGTTTTCCGCGTTCTCCTGCAGCTAAGCCATCAGCAATCTGTTTCTTGCGATCGCTCAGTGCTTTCATGATAGGTGGCCACACAAATTTCATATTGAACCAGACAAACAGAATAAACATAATTGTTTGCCCGAGTAAGGTAGCATTGATATTCATGTACGAACCTTTTTAATGATAAACGAAGAGGGCTTTAGCCGCCGACTACCGCAAATAGAATATACATGGAAATACCTACAGCAATCATTGGCACAGCGTCGACCAGACCCATGACAATGAAAAACTGGGTACGTAACATTGGAATCAGCTCTGGTTGACGAGCCGCACCCTCAAGGAATCGTCCGCCCAAAATACCAATGCCAACCGCAGCACCAAGTGCGCCTAGGCCCATCATGATCGAGCCAGCAATATATAATAGTGATTGTTCCACAGAGTTCTCCTATAAATAAAATAATGCAAAAATCAATGGTGCTCCTGGTGAGCCATATCCAAATAAACAATAGTAAGCGTCATAAATATAAAAGCCTGCAGCGTTATGATCAGGATGTGGAAAATTGCCCACCCCAAGGATAACAGCACTTGCGATCCAAATAATACTGAGCTGCCTCCTACACTAGCAGCAGCCCACGACCCTCCCATTATTGCTAGCAAAATAAAAATCATCTCGCCCGCATACATATTGCCAAACAATCGCAATGAGAGTGAAACCGGCTTAGCAATTAAGTTAACGCCTTCTAAAAAAAGATTTATTGGAATAAAAAGCGTTTTTATTATCAGGTTATTACTACTAAAAGGCTGTAGCGCTAGTTCGCCAGCAAATCCGCCCACACCTTTAACCTTAATACTGTAAAAAACTACCAGAACAAATACTGCAATGGACATACCAAATGTTGCGTTTGGATCAGTTGTAGGAACCACTTTAAGAAAAGGAAGACCGAGGGAATGGGCCAGAACTGGTAGATAATCTACCGGCACCAAGTCCATTAGATTCATCAAAAAAATCCATATGAAAATAGTCAGCGCCAATGGCGCAACCATTGCATTACGACCACTAAAGGAACCTCGCACACTGTTGTCAATAAACTCAATAATCCATTCAATAAAATTTTGCGCGCCTCCTGGCACATTGTCAGTTGCTCTTTTAGCGACTCTAGAAAAAAAGAAAAGAAAAAGAATACCAAGCAAAAATGCAAATCCTAAAGTATCCAGATTAATCGCCCAAAACCCCATTGCTTTTGCCTGTTCAGGATCTTGTGCAAGCCCCAAGCTGCCATCTGGCAGCTTGCCAAAAGTTAGGTTTTGAAGATGGTGCTTGATATATTCAGTTGAGGTAATAGATTCGCTGGCCATAAGTATTTTATTATATTTTACTTTGGTTTCTTTTTTCGTGTTGTAGAGGGACAAACACCCATGCAACCTGACCCACCACAAAACCAATCAATACAATTAAAGGAACAAGATTGAATGGGCCCATTCCTAGCGCGAGTAGTGCACACACAACCAAAAAACGCTCCAAACCGGAGCGATAAAATAACCACAGGTGTTGGTGTGCTTCCAGCAGCATTTTCCGTTCGCTACCTTTCATTCGCCAAAGCAACAGTAAGGTAGCTATCAGAGCTACTGCTCCACCATATAATGCTGCTATTGCCGCCTCTTCCCCTTGCAGCACATAACCCAACACCCCGACCACGATGGAAGTTACAATCTGCAGCCCTGCCGTGCGGTGTACGCTGGATTCCATTTCCGGAGCTCAACGCGTGATACTTTTAATGCTAAACGCGTGAAAACGGAAATTTTAATATTTCATTGAAATACTGTCAAGAGACAACCTCTTGGAGAGGATAAAGAATATACCTTCCAAAAGCCGTAAAACAACTAACTTAGCGGTCTAAAAAGATGGGGTTTAATGTTAAGAAAACTTTAAGTGTTCTATGCCTTCAGTCAAGTCTTTGTCTTTTGCCTCCGACCCCTTGAGTTTAATTTCTAGTCGCAGCTCATTCATCGAGTCAGCATTCTTCATGGCATCTTCATAACTAATCTTACCGGCCTCATAAAGTTCAAATAAAGCTGTGTCAAAGGTTTGCATGCCTAGTTCACGAGATTTTTTCATAATTTCTTTGATCTCGTGAACATCTCCTTTAAGAATAAGGTCCGAAATCAGAGGGGAATCAAGTAAGATTTCGAATGCAGCTATTCGTCCTTTTCCTTCTTTTATCGGGAGTAACCTCTGGGCCACTAACGCCTTCATATTTAGTGATAAATCCATTAATAATTGCGCCTTGCGTTCTTCAGGAAAGAAGTTGATTATTCGGTCAAGAGCTTGATTAGCGCTGTTGGCATGCAACGTACCCATGCAAAGATGCCCGGTCTCGGCAAAGGCTATTGCATGCTCCATGGTCTCGCGCGCACGAATCTCGCCTATCAAGATAACATCGGGAGCTTGGCGCAAAGTATTTTTAAGCGCTGCCTCCCATGATTCTGTATCAATCCCCACCTCGCGCTGAGTTATCATGCAGTTTATGTGCTCATGCACATATTCCACGGGATCTTCTATAGTTATGATATGACCATGACTGTTCTGGTTTCGATGACCAATCATCGCCGCTAGAGAAGTGGATTTACCGGAACCAGTCGCACCAACAAATATCACTAGTCCACGTTTGCTCATTACCACATCTCTTAATACCGGCGGTAACCCCAATTCCTCAAATGTTGGAATCTGAGTGGTAATGGTTCGCAACACCATTCCTGCACATTGCTGCTGGATAAAAGCGTTTACACGGAAACGTCCAATGCTTGGCGGATGAATAGCAAAGTTGCATTCTTTAGTAGCATTAAACTCAGCATTTTGTTTCTCGTCCATTATGGCTTGCACTAATTCCAAAGTGTGTTGTGGCGTTAATGGTTGCTTGGACACTGGAACCATTTTTCCATCGATCTTGAACGAAGGTGGAAGACCGGCAGTGATGAACACATCTGATGCTTTTTTGCTAAGCATCAACCGAAGAAGATCATATACAAATTTTGTAGCCTGATCTTGATCCATGGTTAACTCCTAAATTTCACTATTTCTCAGTGATGATTATGTGAATAATTTTTAGCCTGGAAAAGCTTCTTTACTCATGGCTTTGGTGCGAGCTTCAGCATTGGAAATAATATTACGTTTCACTAATTCTGTAAGATTTTGATCTAGTGTTTGCATGCCTGTCCCTTGGCTGGTCTGGATTGTGGAATACATTTGTGCCACTTTAGCTTCGCGTATCAGATTACGAATTGCCGGGGTACCAATCATAATCTCGTGAGCCGCTACTCGGCCAGCCCCATCTTTAGTTTTGCACAACGTTTGTGATATAACCGCTCGCAATGATTCTGACAGCATTGCACGCATCATTTCCTTTTCATCGGCTGGAAATACATCGATAATACGATCGATGGTCTTAGCGGCAGAACTCGTGTGTAGGGTACCAAATACCAAGTGACCGGTTTCTGCTGCTGTCATAGCTAAGCGAATTGTTTCTAAGTCGCGCATTTCACCAACTAGAATGATGTCAGGATCTTCACGCAACGCCGAACGTAATGCATTATTAAAGCTTAACGTATCACGTCCGACCTCTCGTTGGTTAATAAGGCTATTCTTACTTTCGTGCACGAATTCAATCGGATCTTCAAGTGTTAATATATGCCCATGTTCTTTCTCGTTAATGTCATTAATCATTGCTGCCAAGGTCGTAGATTTACCAGATCCAGTAGGGCCGGTCACCAAAACTACTCCTCTTGGCTGTTGGGCGATCTCAGCAAATATCTTTGGGGCATTAAGGTCCTCCAAGGTTAGTACATTTGAAGGGATGGTCCTCATAACTGTGGCTGCACCTCGCTGGGTATTGAAAGCATTTACCCTAAAACGCGCAAGATTGGGCACTTCGAAAGAAAAGTCACATTCTAAGTCTTCCTCATATGATTTGCGCTGACCATCATTCATGATGTCATACACCATTTCATGGACGTCTTTATGCTCCATGGCTGGCAGATTGATACGTCTGATTTCACCATGAACTCGAATCATAGGGGGCATTCCAGCAGACAGGTGTAAATCTGAGGCCTTATTCTTGACCGTAAAGGAGAGTAGTTCTACTATGTTCATGAGGTGCTCCGATAACAATACTAATTTTGTATACGGCTTTAACCTCTGAATATTGAGCAGGTTATGAGAATTGTGCCTAAAATGAGGCGATTTATAGCAGACCAGCACAGGAAAATGAATCAAGGTTGCAGATTATGGCAACAATAGCCTCTACTTTACAAAACGTAAATAAGCGAATCGCCGCAGCTGCGATAAACTCTGGACGTCAACCAGATGAAATTATATTGCTGGCTGCAAGTAAAACTAACCCGGCTGAACAAGTAAAACAAGCATGGCTTGCAGGACAAACCATTTTCGGCGAAAACTACCTTCAGGAAGCTCTGGAAAAAATACTTACGCTTTCTGATTTACCCATCGAATGGCATTTCATTGGTCCCATACAAAGCAACAAAACAAAACGTATAGCGGAAAACTTTGCCTGGGTCCACAGCGTAGACAGAAAAAAGATTGCCGATCGTCTCTCACGAGATAGGCCTAAAACGCTACCTCCACTTCAAATTTGTATCCAAGTAAATGTGAGCGGCGAGGGCACCAAAAGTGGGGTGTCACCTAAACTTGTAACCGATCTGGCAGCTTATGTTGAAAAGCTCCCTCAGTTGAAACTACGTGGACTAATGGCTGTCCCCGAACTCACAACTGCTACTGCGTTGCAACGTAGTCAATTTCATATGCTCCGAAGTTTGTATGATCAACTTAAACAAGATGGGTTTGATCTTGACACCCTCTCAATGGGCATGTCAGAGGACATGGAGCCTGCAATTGCTGAAGGAGCGACAATAGTGCGAGTAGGTACGGCGATTTTTGGACCGAGACGTTACCCAATCCCCGAAGAACTTGCTGCGCATGTTACACGGTAAGAGCAAGGTATTTCTCTTTTAGCTGCTCTTTTGTCTCAGTTATGTCTGGATTAAGGATAATACAATCTACCGGGCATACCTCAACACATTGTGCCGTTTCATAATGCCCTACACACTCTGTACATAGTCTGGAATCAATTTCGTAGATTTCATTGCCCTGCGAAATAGCTTTATTAGGGCATTCTGGTTCACATACATCGCAGTTGATACATTCGTCAGTAATCATTAATGCCATGTCGCCTCACAATAAAATTAAACCCCAGCCTTGATACGAAGCTCTGCGGCTACTAGTGGATGCACAAATTTATCTGCATTGCCCCCAAGGAGTGCAATTTCCCGCACTATGGTTGCAGAAATAAACATATATTGCTCAGATGGAGTCATGAAAACAGTTTCAATATCAGGATACATACTTCGATTCATACCAGCCATCTGAAATTCATATTCAAAATCAGACACCGCACGCAGTCCGCGTAGAATCACTCTGGAGTTTTGTTGCTGTGAGAATTCCATCAATAGCCCAGAAAATACCATGACCTCTACATTGTGACAATCTGTTAACACTTCTCGCGCCATATTCACGCGTTCATCCAAGGTAAAAAAAGGTTCTTTGCCGCTACTTGGTGCTATTGCAACTACTACTTGGTCAAACAAACGTGAGGCACGCCGAACTAGATCCTCGTGACCACGGGTTATCGGATCAAAAGTACCAGGATAAATGACTTTATCTGTTTTTCTCATATCTTAATAATTGATAATATACCCTACCTGCCTGACCACCGCGCCAAACCGACCAACCCTCTTCCAACTCCAAAGGATTATCTGTCTCCACATAGATCAGGCCATTCTTGGAAAGATGAAACGGCAGTAAAGGGAGCACTCTAGGCACTAATCCCTGCCGATATGGTGGATCAAGAAAAATCACGTCAAATAGTCGCTTGTCAGACATAATAAATTTTAGCGCATCTAACATTAGTAATTCTATTTGATCTGCTTGCAGTTTTTGCAAACTACTCTGTAATGAACTATATACCGTGGGACTAGATTCCACCATCACGACTTGCCTGGACCCGCGGGATGCAGCCTCGATCCCCATAGCCCCGCTACCTGCAAACAAGTCAAGGCAAGTACTATTATGCATATCTTGCCCAAACCAGTTAAATACCGTCTCACGCACTCGAGCGGGCGTAGGGCGCAGACCTGCGTTTGGAGAGAACGTAATTACTCGGCTACGCCATTTTCCTCCGATGATACGAAGTTTATTTTGAGGTAAAGACACTCAATTATAAATTCTGATGAAGTATTAACAAACAAGTCATTCTTCGAAAAAATTATTCTATTTTTCTTCCATTGCTCCTACAATTACAGTTACCATCCGATCTGGACGAATACGTCGTTGGAAAGCATCCTTTATCTGCTCTAAATTTACTTTATCCACTGCCTTCACGTAGTCGTCCAGGTAGGATAGGGGAAGATTATAAAATCCTATTACACTAAGATATTCCATGATTTTCTTATTACTATCTATACGAAGCGGAAAACCTCCAACAATGTTCCCCTTTGCGGCGGTCAATTCTTTTTTAGTTGGACCACCAGTTATAAAATCAACTAATACCTTTTTCGTAATCATTAGAGCCTCTTCAGACTGCTCTTTCTTCGTCTGTAGCCCGATCTGGAATGGGCCAGCTTGCTCTAAAGGATAAAAACTACTGCTTACACTATAAGCCAACCCACGTTTCTGGCGAATTTCCTCCATCAAGCGTGACGCAAACCCACCTCCTCCTAGAATGTAATTTCCAACTATCAGCGGATAATAATCAGGATCATCGCGCCGCAGCCCCGGATAAGCTAACAAAATGTGGCTTTGTGTCGCTGGATGAGGAATTCTTTTGGTACCCGCTACAGGCTTTGCCACTATTGGCAAGTTATTCAGTCCCTCAGCTTGAGGTAAGCTCTTAGACAATGCTTCAGCAATAGCAACCGCTTCAGTGCGACTAACTTTACCCATGATAGAAACTACAGCATTAGTGGCTACATAGTGAGATTGATAAAAATCAATCAAGTCATTGCGTTGCAAGCGGTTTAACGTGTCCACTTCACCTGAGCGGCGTAATCCATAGGGATGAGCACCATATAGCATTTTATCTAGCGTGCGACTTGCAATATATCCAGGTTTAGTTTCTGCTTCTTTTATTCTTGCGATCATTCTAGACTTTTCTCGTTTCATGGTACTTTCATGAAACTCTGGGTACTGTATGACTTTAGAGAAAATATCTAACGCTTGATCACGTTCTCGTTTACTACTTAATGTTCGTAGCAACATACCAGCACGATCTCGATCAAAGCGAGCGCTTAATTGTGCTCCAACGTCTGCTATTGCCTTAGAAATTTTGTCTTCTGACAAACCGCCCGCACCAAGACTAAGTAAGTGCCAAGTCAAACTCGCGCACCCTGACTTCTCAGGGCTATCGACACTGCTCCCCGCCTTAAAATCCACACTTATATCGAGTATTGGTAAATCACGGCTTTCAACGAAATATACCTGCGCACCAGATGACGTTTGCCAGTGCTGGATAGGAAGAGTTGCAAAAACCCATTGAGAGTAAACACTCAAGAGGAAAATAAATAAATAACGAGCTAAATACATCGAACCCTTTTTTATATAATTCTGAATTTAATGCCGCAATCCTCTAGGAGAAGGAATAAGCGATTTTTGTTCCAGCGGCTGCGGATCAAGAACTGCCACTGTCAGTCTGTCATCAATCAAAAATTTTACTGCTACATTGTTTACTTGCTCGGCAGTAACAGCCTGCAGCTTTTTAATAATCGTATCAAGATCACGATGTGATAAACCGACTGACTCTAGCTGACCAATCTGCATTGCTTGATAAAACATCGAATCCAGCTGAAAAACGTGGCCAGACACTACCTGAGCCTTGACACGCTCCAACTCTTCTTCAGTTACGCCATCTCGAATAAGCTTTTCAAGCTCCCCTCGCAGAGCCGCTTCCAATTCTGCCACCGATTTTCCTTCGCTTGGCGTGCCATTTAGAAACAACATACTAGGCCCGCGCCCTATGGCGTCGTAAGATGCGCTTACTGAGCTCGCAATGTGCTTTTCTCGTACCAGCTCCTTTCTAAGTCGCGCAGATTCGTTACCGTCCAACACCCCTACAAGCATCTCCAGCGCATATGGCTCCCAGTCAGTATCAGCATTATGCAATACAGGCGCATGGTATCCCATTACAAGGTAAGGAAGTTTTGCTGGAGCTTTTACTGTCAGCCGTTTGATTCCAACTTGTGCAGGCTCTAACTGTGGCTTACGTAAATCTAAAGATAATAGTGGGCGAAATTTAATCTTGCCATAATATTTTTGTGCTAAGGAAAACACATCATTTGGATTAACATCCCCCACTACCACTAACACAGCGTTGTTAGGCGCATACCAGCGATCATACCACTCTTGAGCATCATGAACAGTCATATTCTCTAAGTCGTTCATCCAACCAATGACTGGGCGCCTGTACGGATGAGACTGATACGCGACAGAAAACATTTTTTCATGTACTAATGAATGTGGTTGATCATCAGTTCGTAACCGTCGCTCTTCCATTACGACTTTGATTTCTTTTAAAAATTCTTCTTTCGTTAATTTCAAGCTTCGCATTCGATCAGCTTCTAGCCTCATTGCTAAAGGCAGTTTGGATTTATGGAGTTGCTGGTGATAAGCAGTGTAATCTCGCCCTGTAAATGCGTTATCGCGCCCACCTACCGCTGCAATTTGTTTAGAAAATTCTCCCCCTCTAACTTTTTTAGTTCCCTTAAACATCATGTGCTCCAACACATGAGCAACTCCTGTGGTACCGTTCAATTCATCAATACTACCTGCCTTGTACCAGATTTGAGAAACAACTACCGGCGAGCGGTGGTCTTCCCTGACAATTAACTTAAGGCCGTTTTCAAGCATGTACTCGTGTGGATTGGCTAAAGCTTCAAACGAAATCATAGAAACTAGTATCAATGCAACAGTCTGAGATCTAAGGAAAGAAAAGATAAAACAAAAACAATATCTCATTTTTAATAGCCCAAGTTTAGATAAATAGAATAAAATTTCACCTGCATCTTTATACAATGAACTGTAACAAATACGACAGACTACCAGAATGCTAAGTTTCTTCAAATCAAAGAAAGCCTCTGTCCCCATCAAAACATTGCCGACTAGCTCGCCTGTTAATGTTAGACAGGGCCTTACCCGTACCCGGGGCAGCCTGGGGAAAAAACTATCTAACATCCTTGGCGCCCGTAAGATAGATGAATCTATCTACGAAGAATTGGAAACAACCCTTATCGCTGCGGATGTTGGAATAAATGCGACTAGTTGGTTACTTGAAACACTACGTAAGCAAGTTAAAAGAGACAGTTTAACTAATGCAGCTCATTTAAAAGAAGCGCTAAAAGAAGCGCTAATTGAATTACTTACACCACTTGTATGCCCCATTGATACTAGCACGGAAAAACCTTTCATTATTATGCTAACTGGTGTAAACGGCACAGGGAAAACTACCACAATCGGTAAACTTGCTCACTACTTTAAGTCTCAAGAGAAGTCAGTTCTTCTTGCCGCTGGAGATACTTTTCGTGCCGCTGCGCGAGAACAGCTCTTGGAATGGGGTGAACGCAATAATGTTTCCGTAGTTTCACAAGAGAATAGTAACCAACAAAAATGCGATCCAGCCGCAATAATATTTGATGCGATTAATTCAGCTAAGGCGCGTAACATAGATATCGTAATAGCTGACACTGCCGGTCGTCTAGCAACACAATTAAACCTTATGGAAGAAATTAAAAAAGTCAAGCGCGTCATAGCCAAAGCTAAACCAGGCGCGCCACATGGAGTGCTACTGGTACTAGATGCTAACACTGGTCAGAATGCTGTAAGCCAAGTGAAGGCTTTCAATGACGCTCTAGGTGTCACAGGCCTTATACTCACAAAACTCGACGGAACTGCTAAGGGTGGAGTAATCGCTAGTATAGCAAATCAACATCGGCAAAATCCGATTCCTCTACATTTCATCGGAACAGGTGAGGGCATGGAAGATTTGCAGCCGTTTGACGCACTAGAGTTTGTAAATGCCTTATTTGATTAATTTTTACAAGTTTTTCTGTACGCCCTACAGTTTGAAAGTATTTCAAAATGATCAGTTTTAGCAACGTCTACAAGCGTTATCCGAACGGGTTCGATGCGCTGAAGAATATTGCTTTTACAATTAAACAAGGAGAAATGGTCTTTATTACTGGACACTCCGGTGCCGGTAAAACTACTCTGTTGAGACTAATTGCAGCTATCGAGCGCCCCACTACCGGCGGCATCTTCGTCAACAACAAAAATGTGAGTAAGCTTAAGAATCGTGCAATACCATTTCTACGACGAAATATTGGAATGGTTTTCCAAGATCAAAAAATTTTATTCGATCGTTCTGTATTCGATAACGTATTACTACCCTTACAAATATGCGGTTTTGATCACTGGTCAGCAACTGGGCGAGTACGTGCTGCTCTTGACAAAGTAGGGTTGCTAAAGAGAGAAAAAGCTCGTCCTATAACACTCTCAGGTGGTGAGCGACAACGATTATGTATTGCCCGTTCTATAGTTAATCGCCCATCTATTCTGATTGCTGATGAACCAACTGCGAATCTTGATACTGATTACACCAGAGACATCATGTATATGTTTAAATCATTTCATCAGGTGGGAGTAACTGTTCTAATCGCCACCCCTAATGTAGAGTCACTTGAAGATCATCAGTATCGCGTTCTAACCCTAAATCAAGGGGAACTTGCTATATGATAGCGTGGCTTTCTCATCATTTGCATGCCCTTTCCCTAGCATTACGGCAATTCTCTAACGCTCCGTTGGCTAACTTGCTCAACGTTATAGTTATTGGTGTTGCCATTAGTCTGCCCACAGGAGTTTACACGCTACTGGGGAATCTACAAACTTTCTTCGGACAAATATCAGAAACTCCACAATTGAGCCTTTTTCTTGAGTTGGACGCAGATAAAACTACGATATCAGAAATTGAATCACGCTTAAAGCAGCATTCACAGGTTGCTAAGTTTCAATTCATTTCTAAGGAAAGTGCATTGAATCAGTTGAAACAAGATAGCGGGCTAACTGACGTTATTGACAGCCTAGCGCAGAATCCACTACCTGATGCTTTCATAATTAATGCCAAGAGCACCGAACCTAAAGCCTTAGAAATACTACGGAACGAAATGCAGAAATGGCCCAAAGCAGAACATATACAGCTTGATTCTGCTTGGACAAAACGTTTAGACGCTTTACTCAAGCTTGGGCAGCTGGGAATACTGATACTTGCTGCTCTATTAAGTTTTGCATTAGTAGTAGTGACTTTCAACACAATTCGTTTACAAATACTTACAAAACGTGATGAGATTGAAGTGTCAAAGTTGATTGGTGCAACTAGTAATTTTATACGCCGTCCTTTTCTATATTTTGGTGCAATTCAAGGTATATCAGGGGGAGTATTTGCCTGGCTTATCGTTGCTCTTGTAATTTACTTAATTAATGGTGAATTGAAGGAATTAGTGCAGCTTTATGCAATTAATATCCATTTATACCACCTTCCATTTGGAGACAGCATCAGTTTATTACTGTTTTCATCCTGGTTAGGCTGGTTAGGAGCTTGGTTGTCAGTTGCAACACATCTATGGCAAATAGAGCCTAAGTAGTTCAAAAATTTGACTATCTCTCGGAACTTTTGGAGATATTGGCACTCTCTCTATTAGAGTGCTAAAATAAATGTAGGAAACTAAATTAAAAGGAGATACTATGACATTTGCTATAGCAATGCCTACAACGGGCGGTAGTCTTGAGAATTATATTCAGTCTGCCAACAGTTTTCCTATCCTGTCCCAAGAAGAAGAGGTTAGTTTGGCGCGACGTCTCCGGGATGAAGAAGACTTAAATGCAGCACGTCAACTAGTATTATCTCATTTACGCGTAGTTGTTTCGATCGCACGTGGCTACAAAGGTTATGGCCTGCCACAAGCTGATTTGATTCAGGAAGGAAATATTGGGTTAATGAAAGCTGTCAAGCGCTACGATCCTGAACGCGGCGTAAGATTAGTCTCATTTGCTGTGCACTGGATTAAAGCAGAAATCAATGAATTCATACTAAAAAATTGGCGCCTCGTAAAAATTGCAGCTACGAAAGCACAACGCAAGCTATTTTTTAATCTGAGAAGCATGAAACAAAGCCTGGATACTATGAATCCAGAAGAGGTTAACACTGTGGCAAAACAATTAGGGGTTAAAGCCGAAGAAGTGATAGAGATGGAAACTCGCTTTAGTGGGCGTGATATTTCGATTGAACCTCTCTCCCAAGATGATGATGAAAAACCTGGCTACAGTCCTATTACTTATCTCACTAATGGCACAGAACCTTCACAAGTGTTGGAAGCCAAACAAAGCACTCAACTACGTGGCAAGAGATTGGAACAAGCTCTGGCAAACTTAGATTCGCGTAGCCGTCGCATTATTGAATCCCGCTGGCTAAGAGAAGAAGGAGCTATAACACTTCATGAACTCGCCAATGAGCTGGGTGTATCAGCTGAACGTATACGCCAGATTGAAGTCAAGGCAATGCAGAAAATGCGGACGATGATGGAACCAGTTGCAGCTGTATAACTTTTAACGAGATAGAGCCATATTTATATATGAAAACGGAGCCTGACGGCTCCGTTTCATTTTTTCTTTCTTCTTATTCGACAGTTGTAACTGAAATTTTCTTTGGCTGGACAGCTTCCCGCTTCGGAATAACAATTTCCAATACACCATCTTTAGATTTTGCTGTTATCGCATCCGCATTAGCCGTATCGGGCAAACTAAAACGCCGGTGAAAAGAACCATAAGTTCGTTCGACCCGTTTGTATCCTTTATCTTCAGATATTTCTTCAGATTTCTTTTCGCCCTTGATGGTAAGCACCCCATCTTCCATACTTACATCTGTTTCCTCAGGCTTTACACCCGGAAGATCTGCATGTATAACATATTTATCTGATTCCTCCTTAATGTCTACGGCCGGTGCCCATGCTGCTGTAGCCATAGACCCTTCACTGGAACCCCATATAGGAGCGCGGTCCAGCTCTTTTTGAAATTGATTCAGCCAGCCCCATGGCTCAAATCTAGTAATTGTTGTCATAATAACCTCCATATAATTTATTTGATTTTAACCATACTGGAAATACTTTCACCAGTTCTTAGCGCTTTATATATGGTTATTTTCT
>JAHELA010000004.1:0-2436 GCA_024644425.1 Nitrosomonadaceae bacterium | reverse complement strand
CTAAAGTGATGTCCGTCGTCACTTTCTACATGTACTACATCACATGGCAAAGTAGTTTCAATAGAAGTTTTTATGTTTTCTGATGTAATCATTTTAAGTTCCTTCTCTCATATATTGTTTGATGTATTTCTTCGCTTATCTCAACTTAATAGAATCTTAATTACGGAGCTTGTAGCCCGTTTTGAGCATTTGTAATGTGATCCATGATGATGCTAGAAAACATGCTGTCACAATTATGAGACTGAAGTAGGGAGATATATCTGAAACACCAAAAAAACCATAACGGAACCCATCAATTACATAGAAAAACGGATTATAGTGAGACAAATTTTCCCAGAATGGCGGTAGCGAGTGAATCGTATAAAACACGCCAGATAAAAACGTCAACGGTAAGATAATAAAGTTTTGAAATGCGGCCAACTGATCAAATTTATCAGCCCAAATAGCAGCAATGATACCCAATGCTCCTAGCAACCCGTTGCCCATCAAGGCAAATATAAAAACCCATAAAAATGATTGTATTGGGGCCTCAAAAAAAATCAAAGTTACAATATAAACGCCTGCTCCCACTAATAATCCGCGCACGATAGATGCCAGCACATAAGCCATAAAAATTTCCATATAAGAAAGTGGTGACAATAAAACAAAAACAATGCTTCCAGATACCTTAGACTGAATTAGACTAGATGCTGAATTGGCAAAAGCATTTTGTAGCATAGCCATCATCACCAAGCCTGGGATCAGAAAAACTGAATATGCAACGTTGGGATATGCATGCACATGTTCTTCTAGCACATGAGAAAAAATCAACAGATACAGTAATGTAGCCACCATTGGTGCAAATAATGATTGGAGTCCAACCTTCCAAAATCGTAATAATTCCTTATGAAGCAAAGTATAAAAACCAGTCATAAAAGCTCCAGGTTATCAACACTTCCCATAATTTTTGCAAATACTTCTTTCAGGTCAGGCTGTAATAATTCCATTTCTAGAACCTGTACTTGCATTACACGCAAAGTTGCTAACACGCTTTCAATTTGTGCGTAATCGTTAATTTCTAATATGTAGTTACCTGCATCATAGGTTTTTAAAAGCGGCTGCAATTCTGGAGGAAGTATATCCGATGTTAATCGCAGCCGAACCGAACAACCAGTGCTGGCATTAATAAGATTGGTAGTGCTGTCTAGCGCTACGATTTTTCCTTGTTTAAGCATTGCTACTCGACTACATAATGCCTCTGCTTCATCTAGATAATGAGTAGTAAGCACAATGGTATGACCATCATGATTCAGTTGTTTTATGAAACGCCAGAGTGCTTGGCGTAACTCTACATCTACTCCAGCAGTAGGTTCATCCAGTATGATCACTGGTGGTTTGTGTACCAGTGCTTGAGCCACCAGAACACGCCTCTTCATGCCTCCCGATAGAGTTCTCATATTAGCATTCTCTTTATCAGCAAGGCCGAGATTATGAATTATTTCATCTATCCAAGAGTTATTATTTTTTAAGCCATAATAACCAGATTGAAGGGACAAAGTTTCTCGAACTGTGAAAAAGGGATCAAACACTAATTCTTGCGGCACCACGCCAATCATACGGCGAGCCTCACGATAACTAGTTACAACATTGTGCCCCATTACGTAGGAACTACCGCTACTAGCTAGCGCTAGACCAGCAAGTATATTGATCAACGTTGTTTTACCTGCACCATTTGGGCCAAGTAAAGCAAAAAAATCGCCCGTGTTTATTTCAAGGTCAACGCCTGCAAGAGCATGTGAAGCTCCATAGTTTTTGTGCACTTTCTTGACTTTAATCGCCGGAATCATTGTGAATGTAAGTTTGGAAAATATTTACCGCAGATTACACCAATATTTGTCACACGAGTCCTCTATCTATCTAATTGCTAGACAACAATCACAAAGGTCAAACATAGTTTTAGCTGCATTATTTACACGCAGCCATTAAGAAATATATGTTTGCTCGTGAATCTCTAGCTATGAAAGTGGAATTAATTCTGAAACGCCATACAATTGGGCAAGATTTTTCATATTCTTTGGTAAATTAGAAAAACAAATCTGCCGATTTTGTCCGTGTGCTTTACGCTGCCATTCCAACAACATACTGATGGCCGATGAATCCACTTCAGTGACTTGCGCTAAGTCAATCACTAAATCAGAGCGATCAAATAAAGCAACGCCTTGCTCGATCACAGAAGCAACATTATCAACTGTTATCGCCCCCTGAACATATAATTTGTCACCATTACGTGAAATCATCTCATGCTGCCTTGTACTGTTTAACTAATGAAGTGGTTTTATCTTTTGCCTCTAACTTACGGTTTTTCTCTGTCAACGTTTTGAGCAACCCATCAACCCCGCCCTTACGAATCTGAGAATTAAAAGAGCCGCGATAATTAATGACCAAGCTTATCCCTGC
>JAHELA010000077.1 GCA_024644425.1 Nitrosomonadaceae bacterium | reverse complement strand
GTCTGTCTTTGATGTGATTCTACCGACAGCCGTACTGGGAAAGAGTAAGTTGTTGACAGTCATATCAGCGTTCTGGTTGCAGGTTAGGCGCCATTGTGCACTTATACAATATTAGTGCTCTCCTGGATATTATGACGCACTCAAATCTTTGGAAATAATTTAGTGCAAGATTCTGTCTAATACAGTCATTAAATTAGTCGTAAATCTACTTAATTTTTATTTTTGGAAAATTGTGTCAAATAGCAGGAATAAGTGTAGTTTTTCACCGAGAATTAAGTTTATTTAGCAATTGAATGTCTACCCATCTGCTTCCATAAGCATCTCCTGTCAAAATAGTAAATGGTTTTGACGACTCACCTAAATCAGATAAAGTGATGGCCGCTCCATTAAAATTTTGTAGCACTGTATAATTGCTCACCGTAATAACTGTGTTAATACCTGCTGCTAGAGATGCTTTCAGCCCACATTCAGAATCTTCGACTGCGATACATTGTTTTGGAGGCAATCCAAGTCGCTCAAGTACCCAAAGATAAATATCCGGAGCGGGTTTTTTTTGGGGAACAATATCTCCAGCAGCAATGACATCAAACCAAGCCGGAGATTCTTCGCCTAATGTAGACTTTAGCAACGTGGTTACATTCTCAGGTGTGGTAGTTGTTGCAATAGCAATTTTTATTTTGGCGTTGCGTAACTCTTTTATTAGACGAGCGACACCTGGACGTAATGGGATTTGGCCACTTTTAAGCAAAGCTACAAAGTGTCTTGTTTTAATCATGTGTAAATCTGTGATCCAGTTTTCTAAATTATTCGTTTTTATTTCATCAGGTACATATTTTTCTAGGTAGTAACGGATACGTTCTTTCCCTCCAGTAATCTTCAATAATTCTCCATAAAGTTCAACATTCCAGTGCCATGTAAGACCAAGTTCTGTAAATGCAGCATTGAAAGCTATACGATGGCCATCACGCTCAGTATCAACCAGGGTTCCATCAACATCAAACAATACCGCAGAAATATTATTTTCGTTAACCTTTTCCATTGGGAAGCATATAAATTATTTTGTTTTAACGATACTTAGGTTGTTGAGCTGCTTCGATGAAAGGTACGCAACTTGCACGTTGTAAACGATCTATAATTGCCATCCAGGAGGGATTATTGGGAGGTGCTTCTAATAAAATGCGATCATACTGTCCATTGTCAAACTGGCGCAAAGTTGCATACAGCTTATTTGCGTAGACCTCTGGATCTGTGGGCATGGAAAATAGTACAAAGTCTTTATTTTCTCCCCAATTCAGAAATACTTTTGACCACCCTAACATTATAATATGCAATTCTTGTTTTTGTAGTTCTAAAGCACGTTCAAATAATGGCTTAGTTAGCCAAATCTCAAGAGGAGTTACTGGGGCGTAATGAGAATCTAGTGAACCAGACACACGCAAACTAAGATTCTTGCTCTTTGGAAAAATTACATTTTTACCTATTACTTCTGCTAGTTTCGTTGGTTGAATACTACCTGGTCGTAGGACTGTAACAGTATTATTGTTGAATCCAACAATAGTACTTTCTAGGCCAACTTTACATGAGCCGCCATCCAGAATCATATCAACAGTATTGCCTAGCTCATCAAATACATGATTTGCTGTTGTAGGGCTAATCCGTCCAAAGCGGTTTGCGGAAGGCGCAGCTAGTGCTTTTTCAGGTCCCATTGCTTTAAGCAAAGCAAGTGCAATGGGGTGATTAGGTATTCTAAGACCCACCATATTTTGTCCACCAGTTACATTTAATGGTACACGATCCGTACGTGGTAGAATCAGCGTCAGAGGTCCAGGCCAGAAGTATTTTGCAAGTTGTAAAGCTGCTTTGGGTATTTTTTGCGCCCAGCGTTCAAGTTGGGATATTTCGGAAAAATGAATAATTAGGGGATGATTTGTGGGCCTACCCTTAATCTCAAAAATACGATTTATTGCAGAAGGAATAGAGATATCTGCGCCTAGGCCATATACTGTCTCGGTCGGGAAGGCCACTATTTTTCCTTCCTTTAAGAGGGAAACGGCAGAAGCAATTTGATTAGACGTTTTTGGCATCACAACAGTATTTATGTATTTTAAAAGAACCTTCTGTTAATCTTGACTCAAAACACTTATTTTACTACTTGTTTTTAAACGTACACTAAATCGATACTAGTATTATTAGTAGATTGAAATTCTGCTCAATAATTTTAAAAAATTAAAATTCTATGTTATTAATAAGTGCTATAGTTTTTCATATTCTGGATTGTTAGGTTTTCTGTCATAACCTACCATGCCACCCAAAACACGAACTATATAGTAGCTTATCCAGCTCATTGAACGATTAATCCATGATTGGTCCTTCCATTTTTCTTGCAAGATGCGTGTTGAGTCCTCTGCCATAGCTTTTTCTAAACAGATTCGTAGTTGAGTCGCAAAAGATTTGTCATCTACGATCACATTAGCTTCACGCGCTAGTAGCAAACTGAACGGATCAATATTAGAGGACCCTACAGTAGACCACTGTTGGTCAATCACGGCTACTTTTGCGTGTAAATAACTTTTGTGGTATTCATAAATTTCAATACCGGCATCTAGCAAGCTTCCATATAGCGCGAGAGTTGCATAATGTTGCAAGTGATACTCTATTTTGCCTTGTAAGAGCAGCACTACACGTAAACCACGTCGAGCTGCATTGCTAAGGGCATGACGGAGATTAATGCCTGGTAAAAAATAAGAGTTGGCTATAATGATTTCACTGCACGCATTAGTGATAGCGTGGAGGTACACTTCTTCTATATCATGTCTATGACGAAAATTATCACGTATTACGAGTGCACCAAGTTGGCTGCCACTTGGCTGGATATTAGAATATGGTATTTTCTCGTATCTTACCCAGTCTTTCTTAAATTGTGCCAATGCTACTACCATCCATAAATGCTTGGCGGCCAAGATAATTTTACTTAGTAGTGGACCTTCTATTGATATCGCAAAATCGAAACGTGGTGGTAGTGGTTTAGGATGGTTGAGATCATCTATGACGTTAATTCCGCCAACAAAAGCAATGCTTTTATCAACTGTCGCCAGCTTTCGATGCATCCGACGTAACCGGTTGCGCCTTAGCGTAAGGGGTGAAATATTTTTTCTGAAAATGAGGACCTGTGCGCCTGCATTTAGCAAATCCTGTATTACTTTTTTTGGTAAATCTTGAGAACCGAATCCGTCAACTAAAAGACGGACCGTAACATTACGCTTTGCGGCTCTTTTCAATGCTTCCGAAATACGAATACCAGTAGCATCATATTCAAAAATATAGGTCTCTAGATGCACTTCATGCTGTGCGTTATCAATAGCAGACTCTAATGCGGGAAAGTATTCTAAGCCGTTACGTAGTAGGGTAATACGATTGCCTTCGACAAAGTCAGGTACCTTCATTTCTGAACCATCCTAGCTGACAATACAGCATGATCAGAAATTTTCGACCATGGACGCCCTCGATGAACTTGGGTGTTTTCCACATAAAAGCCACGTACATAAATTCGATCAAGGCGGAATAGTGGCAACCACGATGGGTAGGTACGTGCTGACTTACCACCGGTCAGCTCAAAAACTTCAGTTAAGCCTAGTCGTTCAATCAAGGTGTGATTTGCCATTTCTCGCCAGTCATTAAAATCACCAGCAATAATCAGCGGTGCATGTGCAGGAACCAGTTTCTCAATTCGTCGTTTTAGAGCTAGTAATTGTTTCTGCCTTCCACGTTTAAATAGTCCTAAATGGATACAAACACAATGCAGATTCTTATTCCAGCTAGGGACATTAATTTCGCAGTGAAGCATGCCACGTCTTTCATATCGGTGAGTAGAAACATCTTCATTGTCCCAATGTATTATGGGATAACGGCTAAGAATTGCATTACCGTGATGTCCTTCGTCATACATTGCATTTTTTCCATATGCAAAATCGGGCCATACGGAATCAGCCAGAAACTCGTGTTGTGGACTATTAGGCCAATTTTCATAACGGTTAGAGTGACCTGTATGATGACCAACTACTTCTTGTAGGAAAATTACATCAGCATTGATAGTTCGCAAACGATCACGTAGCTCGTGTATCATCATGCGTCGGTTGAAATGTGAAAATCCCTTATGGATATTGTATGTTGCTATATGGAGCTTATCGAGCATGTGACGAACGATAGAGTTAGTTTAGTTATAGTATGTATTGATAAAGTACTTGTTCTTGTATTAATAATCTACTTAGAAACTTCCAGCATTCGTTCAAGGGAGAGCTTAGCAAACTTAGCTTCCGTATCTGGCACTTTAATCTGATTTACAATTTTTCCAGCTACAAGATTTTCTAGTGTCCAAGCAAGATGTTGTGGATCAATACGAGCCATAGTTGAGCACATGCATACTGTTGGAGACATGAATTGTATAATTTTTCCTTGAGGTTTAAATTCCTCAGCGATCCGGCTGACTAGGTTTAACTCCGTGCCCACCAGCCAGCGGGTATCTCTCTTTGCTTCGCGGATGGTATTAATGATAAATTCGGTAGACCCTACGTAGTCAGAATTATTACAAACTTCAAAGCTGCATTCTGGATGTGAAATTACTAGGCCATCTGGATATTGGTTCCGGAAACGCAAAATGTGCTGTGGTTGAAACATTTGATGAACTGAGCAATGTCCTTTCCACAGTAGCATTTTGGCTTTTCTTATCTGCTCTTGAGTAAGCCCACCCATAGGCTCATCAAAGTCCCAAACTGGCATTTCATCAAGTGAAATTCCTAGTTTGTGTCCACTCCAACGCCCTAGGTGTTGATCAGGGAAGAATAATACCTTTTCACGACGTGAAAAAGACCATTGTAAAATTTCTATGGCATTACTTGAAGTACAGACGATACCGCCATGTTTTCCGCAGAATGCTTTCAGATCTGCTGCAGAGTTAATATAAGTTGCAGGTGTGATAGTCTCGTTAGGATCAAGTACTTTTTCCAGCTCACGCCAAACCCGCTCTACCTTAGGGAGATCTGCCATATCGGCCATAGAGCATCCTGCTGAGAGGTCAGGCAGAATAGAAATTTGCTCTGATTTGGACAGAATATCGGCAACTTCAGCCATGAAATGTACACCACAAAATACTAAGTATTTTGCATCAGCATGACTAGCTAGACGAGAAAGTCCAAGGGAGTCACCTGTAAGATCCGCATGTTTATAAACATCTGCTCGTTGATAGTGGTGTGCAAGTATTATCGCGCGCTTTCCTAGTGCAGCTTTTGCTTCAACTATACGCTTTTCACAGGCGTCATCCTGTAACATGTCAAATTGTTCAAACTCAATAGCTTCAGCTTGCATAGTCACTCCAATACACAACGAGAAAAATGGGTTACTTCAATAAGACATAAATACTAAATATAGGTTCTTATATATTTTTAAAGTGCATTACTATTATTGTTTGTAGGATGCAATTTTTGTATCGCTTCTGCATTACTCCATGAGAAAACTTTTTCCGCAGCCTCTTTCTGTGGAAACCATCCGTAGCTCAAGTGTTCTCTTGCTGATATGGTGACCGGAATGGGTTCTGGTACAAGTAAACCAAAAGTATGTTCAGTATTTTGTGATACTTCTGGAGCATAACGCCATCGCCATTCTTGAAAAATTTCATATTTATTCAAAAAATTCCAGTTGGTCAACACAAAACTAGTTGTATCCAGTCCTGTTTCTTCCGAGATCTCCCTCTTTGCAGTTTGTATTAGCGTCTCCCCTCTGTGTTGGCTACCTGTTATTGACTGCCAATAACCGGGGTGATCAGTTCGTTCTAGCAACAAGACCTGCAAGTCAGGAGTATGAATCACTACCAGAACAGAAATAGGCGACTTATATTTCTCCATGATATCTGATCAGAATTACAAAGTGGGACCATATAATGTTCTTAAACCTAATTAACATTAATACCTCAGTTCTTCTCTATTACTGTATCTTTTAGCCTTATGTGTAACTCTCGTAATTGCTTTTCATCCACAGAGCTTGGTGCTTGGGTTAGCAAACACTGAGTACGCTGTGTTTTGGGAAATGCAATAACATCACGTATTGATTCTGCACCTGTCATAATAGCTACTATACGGTCAAGTCCAAATGCAATTCCACCATGAGGCGGTGCTCCATACTGTAAAGCTTCCAGTAAAAAACCAAACTTCTCACGTGCTTCTTTAACTCCGATATTTAGAGCATGAAATACTTTTAACTGTATTTCTCGGCGATGAATACGCACAGAACCTCCTCCAATTTCTGATCCATTTAGTACCATATCAAAAGCTTTTGATAGCGCATTACCCGGGTCGGTTTCCAGCAAATTCTCGTGACCGTCTGCAGGAGAAGTGAATGGATGGTGTAGTGCCTGCCATCGATTCTCCTCTTCAATACGTTCAAACATTGGAAAATCTATGACCCATAATGGTTTCCAGCCTGGCTCAAGAAGACCACGATCATGTCCAATTTTTACACGTAATGCACCTAATGCTTCATTAACTAATTTGCTTTTACCGGCACCAAAAAATATAAGATCGCCATCCTTGGCACAAGTACGCTCAAGAATAGTTTTTACTACGGCATCAGGCAAGAACTTCAATATTGGTGACTGTAATCCCTCAATTCCTTTTTTCAAAGCATTAACTTTTATATAGGCAAGACCTTTAGCTCCATAGGTTCCAACATAACTAGTGTAGTCATCTATTTCTTTACGTGATAGTTCACCACCCTGAAATACACATAACGCTGCTACACGTCCATCAGGTTTCTGAGCGGCTTCGCTGAATACCTTGAATTCTACTTTTTCCATTACATCAGTAAGCTCAGTTAACATTAAAGGTATGCGTAAATCAGGCTTATCAGATCCATATTTTGACATTACTTCAGAATATGTCAGGCGTGGGAAGGGTGTGTGTAAATTAACATTTATTACATGACTAAATAAATTACAGATCATCTCTTCCATTAGCGTCATAATTTCAGTTTTGTTAAGGAATGATGTCTCGATATCAATTTGGGTAAATTCTGGCTGACGATCCGCACGTAGGTCTTCATCACGAAAGCATTTAGTAATCTGGTAATATCGATCAAGCCCTGAGACCATCAATAATTGCTTAAATAATTGTGGTGATTGTGGAAGCGCAAAGAATTGGCCAGTATTAATGCGTGATGGAACCAGATAGTCACGTGCTCCTTCTGGTGTGGATTTAGTTAACATCGGGGTTTCCACATCAATGAAACCATGTTGGTCTAGAAATGTACGAGTTGCCATCGTAACTTTGTAACGTAATCGCAAATTCTTTTGCATCTGTGA
>JAHELA010000076.1 GCA_024644425.1 Nitrosomonadaceae bacterium | reverse complement strand
AGTAGTTGACGATGAGCTTCTGATAATGGAAGAACTGCTCGCATAAAAAAAATATCTGATAGATTAAGAGTAGCCATTAATTATTTCTCCTCCGCAGAAAATGCTCCGCCTTTCTCGTTAATGTAAGATTTACTAAAATAATCGGTTTTATACCCATTTAACGGATTACTAGAAGAAATACTGAGGATATAGGCCGGTATTTGAACGTCCACTTTGTGCCATAAGCGGACAGTCATGTTCATAGCAATCCAATAGCATCTAATAAATCTGCTAGTATATTTGTTGGTATATTGAAATAGAAAAAATGTAGAATAGCTTGTGGTAACGGTTACAGGCTATAATTTGATTCCCGATGCCGCTAGAAAAATAAAGGGTTAGTCATTATTGGCCAGTAAAATAAGTTCCAGCTTTTTAGCACGAGATATAGCTTTTATCGATACTTCTCTTCTTGAAGCTTCCGCCCGGTTGTTACAGTATTCCATGTACTTCAGACTGAATGGTCCGCGACCTCTGGTATACCGAGCGCCATCACCTTGCTCATGTTCTGTAATTCTACGTGCCAGATCTGTTGTAATTCCGGTGTAAAGACTTCCATCACTACATTCCAGGATATAGACTACCCAGCTCATTCTGTCTGTCATCTTTGTGTCAAGCAACTTCATGAGTAAAATTAGTGATAACTATACAGATTGTGAAACATGCGTGTATATCCAAGCCGAATAATTAGGTTTATGTACGGTTTTAGTTGTTCATTACAGGCGACGATGATGAAACGTATCATGAATGAAGTATCATGAACGAATCTTTATCTAAAATTAAAATTTATTATGTATTAAATGTTGCCTACCTCCTATGAAACCCTACTCAGAGTCTTGCGAACGAAACCAGGAGCCTATCCTCAAAATTCTACAAGAGACACTTGCCAACCAACAGCGTGTATTGGAAATAGCCAGTGGAACCGGCCAGCACGCTGTTTACTTCGGGCGTGCGCTACCTCACTTATCCTGGCAGACTAGCGAATTAGCGCAAAACCATGAGGGCATCCTGGCCTGGTTAGACGAAACTAAACTACCCAATGTGCTTCCGCCTATAGCCATCGATGTGAACGATGCCGAATGGCCTATAGAAATAGTAGATACAGTATTTAATGCCAACACGGTGCACATCATTTCGTGGCCGGAAGTGGAACGAATGTTTGTGGGCATAGCACGTGTTCTAAGCGCTAGTGGCATCCTGTGCCTATATGGACCGTTTAACTATGGGGGAAAGTTTACCTCCGAAAGCAACGCACGTTTCGATGCATGGCTCAAATCACGCAACAGGAACAGCGGTGTTCGAGATTTTGAAGCTATTAATCGGCTTGCCGAAACGCATGGCCTGTTTCTATTGAGGGATGTGACCATGCCCAGCCACAACCGAACCCTGGTATGGCAACGCTCACCCAACATCCTTAAAACACCATGAGCATAAAAATAATCGAGTTAATGCTGTGGAAAAACCGAAGGGTTACGATAAGAAAGCCCCGGAAAAATATAAGATAAAATTACAAAGAAGTATCTAAATAACGATTAATAATTTAGTTCTTATTTTAATTCTGGGCTTACGTTTGACTGGCTGCTTTGTGCCAAAAGCGGACATTCAGATTATCAGAAGCTTAACTCTCTTTGGTTGGAAGATTTTCTTGAATTTCTATTTTAATCTAGAGGAATGAGGCGATATCCTTCATACTTACTGTTCCACGATACGAAAACATCTTCTTTGTTTCTTATTAAAAAAGGAATATCTGAACCAGCTGTACTATCTGCAATTAACTTGACTGGTGACCAGTTTTTTCCTCCATTGGTTGAATGCATAACGAGAAGTAGTGTTTTGGTTCCATCAAATTCAGTCCATGTCAGGAAGACGTGCTTTCCTTTGGTAAGAATGTCAGGATAACCAGACATATTATCCAGTGTGCCAAATGGTAACGGTTCCGAGAAGTGATGCCCTTGATCTGATGAATTGGAATAAAATAAACCTTGGCGGATACTTCCTTGTGTAAACCACGCAACATGATATTCGTCTTCCTGGTTGATTGAAATCGCAGGCCCATGTTCTGGACACCCTCTTATCTTCCATTGATCAGAGGTAACACGCCATAATGACGGCTTTCCACCCTCCGAGGGCACTCTGATAAGACCATGATCACGGATATTGTCCGGATAAATAAAGCGTGTAAATAATACGGGCTGTTCTTCACTATCAAAAGCTACCGCAATTCGACAGCATTCACACGTTGAGTCCGCTAGCTTCCGATCAACCAGACTAGAGCCACTTTTGTTACTGAGTAGTGCGGAATAAATTGAGTATCCTGGTTTTCGCCAATCAGAGCGATCGCGCTTATCAAGCCAGAAGGTGTAGGCTTGCCCTGATGGACTTAGAGTTAGTCGACCTAAGAATGAAATTGCTTCTAGTGCTTTTTTACTTAAAAGTGTTGGTACTGAGAAAGTACGACCACTATCATCAGAAATGCTAAGAAGTTGTGTTGTATGACCTAATACAGCCGTATAAATTACAAAGACCCGACCAGAATCATCTACTATTATATCGGGACGGTTTTGTCTACTTACTTTGATACGTTGTGGTTTACTATTTATACGTACAGGCGCGCTAAAAGTTTTACCTAGATCAGCTGAATAATCTACATAGATAAATCTTTTCTCCGGTACGATCCGCCATAATCGTCCATCTGGACCAAAAGTGGCAGTAACGCGCATACCCCCGCCTTGTGGGTAGTGTGTGTAATTGGCAGTACCACCTTTGAGAACATCATTTTCACCATAGCTAATAGTGCTAACAGCCATGAAGCTAATCAGCAATATACAGCTAAGAAGCAAATTACTATTTAGGATAGCGTAATTATTGTATCTGTTCCTAACCTTTAATCTGTGGTTTTGTTTGGTGTGATGCATTCCTGAGATTAATCTGGGGTATCTATCCAGATTAATTTAAATCTAAAAGATATACAACTACTGTTTATGACTGGTCATTTTGTTCAAACGGGTCTAACACAACCACGAAGCGGAAAGTAATTCGATAATCTGGATCTGTTTGGAAATTATTCGTTTCTCGAACTATTGGTGTACCAATAGATAAAGCTGCATTCCAGTTATTACCACCCGAATATCGAACTCCCGGTGAGATCCAAACAAGATTGCCTCCCGAATTTGGGTCCCTCATACCATGCGTTCTTAGATAGTCTTGCCAGACCCCATTTATTTCCAAAATACCTGTCCATTGAGACTGATTACTAGAGGAGAAGAGTGCATCTGCTGCTTCACCAACAAAAGCATAAGAAAGCGCAAAATTATATTCAAATATATCACCAATGTCGGTACTTCGAGCCCCTGAGGTTGCAACAGTATAGAGAACGCTCGAATCAAACGAGAACTTTCCCATGGCACGAGTAAAGTTAAGACCAGCAGATGGATTCCAAGAACCACTGCTTGGCTGTGAGTGTACTTCGATTAGTTCACCAGAAGATTTATCAAGTTGGCGGGTTGCACCAGTTGGAGTTTTAAGACCCACTACTACTGATAAGTGATTTAAATCATCTTCAGAACGAAAAATACGATATTGCCCAAAGAAGGAAACACCCCCAAATCCATCTGGATTACCTTGGTCATGAAATTCAGCACTATGCTCATGGGCTGAGAGCACATCATCGCGTCGCACATAAGCAAATCGAGTGCCTAATGTTAAATCGTCTGTCACACCAATAGCTGCAAATACTTGTGGAATGGTAAGTGCCTTTGTACTGTGGATGTCACTATGAGCATCGGTTGGAGCGGCACTGCTGATAGCAATTAATTTTCCGGCTGATACATTATCGAATTCTGTAAATTGAGTAATTAGACCTGTTGCGATCTTGCCCTGAGGAAGGGTTATACCCGTTTGCGTAATAATTGGAGATGCAGTACCAATCCCAAACCCTATTGATCCGTGATCAGCTAAAACTACATTGCTATAAACTATAAATATTGATATTAAAAAACCTGTTAAGAAATTCTTTTTAATTTGACTCATAATTGTCCCTATAACACTCCATTGGAGTCTTGAGTGTTATTAAGACACAATTATGACAGTCTGAAAATTAGGCAAATTGTCTCATGTGACAATTTGTCACAACCCTCCTTGATCAGAAAAATGTTGAACTGAGATACATGCCTTTTAGAATGTCCGCATTGTGCCAAAAACAGACATTCAGATTTCATTGGTGGAAAATTAAAAGAGTGAGTGTGATAACCTTAATTGCTTTTTATATGTCTTCAAAGTAAATTAACAACTACTAGTTTTACCAATTACGGATTTGAGGGCATATCTTATGAAATTCATTATCTCTGGAAGCTGTGGGACAGATAATCCAACCATGGCAACACTTCCCTTTATGGCAGCAAAAACTGCGAAGGAACAAGGCCATGATGTAGTTCTTTTTCTTTGGAATGAAGCAGTAACTCTGGCTCGTCCAGGAGTTGCTAATCATGTAATCGGTGTAAATTTAACGCCTTTGAAGGAGATTCTAGAAGCGATTATAGCTACTGGTATCCCTATTTGGGTGTGTGGTGCCTGTGCTATAGCGAGAAGGGTTGAGGAGGGTGATCTTGTTGCAGGCGCTACGATTAAAACTATGGGAGATTATATTCAAGCTGTTGCAGAACGGGAAAAATGTGTGGCCTTCTAAATTTAGAAAGAATTGCTGTTACAAGGCTAAAATTATTTGTTAATTTCCATATAATGAATATTTGCTTTGTGCCATAAGTGAACGGCCATATTAAGCTTCTAAGTAATTTGATTCCCGCCACCTATGAGAAATGATGAATGAAGAATACACCATGAAAAAACTATTGCTAATTTTAATGCTGGCCTTTGTAAGCAGTAGGGCAATGGCGGAGTGGGTTGAGATTGCAAAGGATGAAGAAGAAACCTTTTCTGCCTACGCTGACCCTGCCACTATTCGAAAAGCAGACAACAGAGTGAAAATATGGGTTCTGACCGACCATAAGATTGCACAGGAACCTGATGATATGAAATCATCAATAAGCTTAGATGAATACGACTGTAAGAAAAAGGAGCGTCGACTACTTTTTTTATCTGCCTATTCTGGACACATGACTGAAGGTGAAACAATCTTTACCTATAATGAACGTAGTGACTGGCTACCAGTCCCGTCAGGTAGCGTAAGTGAAGGTTTGTTGGAATTTGCGTGTCGTTTCCGCTCTAAACCGCCACGAAACTTCGTGGGCGTGATTTTCCAAAATTAAAATGGGAGATAAGTCATGAAAAAACTGCTCTTAACTTTACTACTATCTGTAAGTAGTAACGCGGTTGCGGCGTGGGTTTATGTTGGCAGTAATGAATATTAGCTTGGAGACAAATATGTTGTAAATACTACCTACACTGATTTTGGTTCTATTCAAAAAGAAGGCGATATATCAAAAAATAAATTTTTATTGACAAAAGGCGAGTTAAAAAAATTAATTACAAGTAGAAAGAATTGACTAAGCTATAGGCTAATTTTGTCGGATGGCAAGCTGAATTCGAATGTAATAAAGCACAGTCCCGATCAATTTCTTATGAATGGTCGCTAGTTTCACCAGATAGTATAGACGAGAAATTGTGGAAAATTTCCTATGGAAAAGTGACTATAAAAAGATGACATATGATGGTATTAAATCACATTCCTGGAGGCATCAAAATCGTATTGGTTGGCAATAAATCACAATTTAAAGGTTTTTAGTCAGTTAAATCTGTTGGTATAATTGTTGGTGTATTAAGGAAAGAAAAAATGTAGATCAGCTTGTGGTAATGTTTGCAAGCTACAGCTCGATTCTCGTCACCGAATCAGTGTTTTCTTTGTGCCAGAAACGAATACTTAACTTTTTTTCTGAGTGTGCGCATATTGACCTGGTATGCAGCCGTATTTAGCAAAATACTACTGATAGGAGCTGAACACCTTTTTCATCAAATCACTACCACTTGCCAGCGGATTTGTCCGAATACGTTTTTCTTCAACAGCAATCATCATGAACAAGCCATCAATGGCTTTATTGGTTATGTAACCGTCAACATCAGTCAGGTCATCGCCGCCGAGCATTGATACCATAGGGCCTGCTTGTCCAACCATCTGTTTATAGGCCGTCGTCACACCTGCAGCATCTGTTGCCTGTTTAACTATGGGCTTGAACTTCTCAGTCAGTTTCGCGCCACCCGTTTCGCGAAAATACTGTGTCGCTGAATCATCTGCACCACTGAGAATTTTCTCTGCATCATCAATAGACATGTCACGAATTGAATCAGAAAATATAGTTGCCGCTTCCGGTACTGCCCTTTCAGCAGCGCGGTTCATTGTAGTAACAAATTCATCCACGTATTTTTTTCCACCAAATTTACGTGCCAGATCGGCAACTCCTTCGACTTTTTCTGGAAGGGGAATTTTCACGAGATCATTAGCTAAAAAACCATCTGTTTTACCGAGGCTATTAATTGCTGATTCGGCGCCTTGCGCCAATGCTTCCTTTAGGCCCCCAGCCATTTCAGTCTGACTTAAAGCCGAAACAGCACCATTACTACTGTTTCCACCACCCAATATACCCTGCAGAGTATCTTGCCAGCCAGCTTGCACTAAGCTGCTTGCGGATAATACTGAAATGAAAAATACAATTTTCTTATTCATTTTATTTTCTCACTGTATTTGATTGTAGTTGTATGAAATACCAATTAGCAGCATAAGAATATGTCTAGTTGAAGGGTTATTTTACGTCATAATGACATATTAAATTTCTGATTTGTGTCAAAAAAGACGTTTAATTATATCGTGACCAGTAGTCGGTTATAAAAATAGGCACACAGACATTAATTAGTTGGGTATTATCTAAAATTATTGATACAAAATTAGAAAAAGATATAATGTTGAAGAAAGGAGAATAACGATGGCCGACGTACCTACTAACCAATGGAAGCTGGCAACAATCGGACTGCTGATTGTAGGAATAACCATCTTAATTACATCGCTTGTTATAGGAAGGGGCACAGAGGTTGTGCCACCTGAAAAAATAGTACAAGCTGAAAAGGAAGCAGATACCCAAGTCACGAATAAGGAACCAGAGAAAAAAATTAAGGATACTGTTAAAGTTGCTGCGGTTCCTCCTGCATCAAAGCCTGCTCCCGCACCAAAGCCAGTATATAAAGCTCCTCCTGTCTCTCAGCCTTCCCCTGAGCCAAAAATAGTATATAACTCTCAACCTACGAATCTTCCTCAACCTGCTTATCCATCAGAATCAGTCATACAAGCATGTAATAAGTATGCTTCTGAGCAAGTAAGTAGCAAGACAGGGGAAGTTGTTAAGGGCGCAGGGATTGGAGCTCTTCTTGGCGCAGCAACTGGTGCGGCGGTTGGCGCGATTGCAGGTGGTGGAAAAGGTGCTGCAAAAGGAGCAGGTATTGGAGCTATAGGAGGTGGAGTGGGGGGAACACTTTATGGTCTTAACGAAAACCAGTCAAATGACGCAAGATACAAAGAAGCTTATGCTTCCTGTA
>JAHELA010000075.1 GCA_024644425.1 Nitrosomonadaceae bacterium | reverse complement strand
AAAGAAAAGCGAATTAATGCTGCAGCACAGCACCTAACACTTTCTAATCTGGAAAGAATAAAGATCAAAATGCCTGAAGGAGCTCGTATTAGCTGTCAATACTTTGAAGAACAGGCAGAGTTAGATTTTCAATTTAGTGATAATAATAATGGAAGTTTTATAACCCCTACTACAAGAAAAACAGAACCAGCTCCCATTAACCAACTAAGAGAAAAAAATCCTAAACTATTTGAACAGATAATAGTGCATTTACGATCTGTTGGAGGCGAAGTAAGTTATTCAATGTGCTCATATTCTAATAAGGGCGCTTATCTAGGTATTGGAAGTGGTAGAGCGGGAAGCAAATTAAATAGTAATCCAACAAGTGCTGATATCACTAGGTTGCATGATGAAAGCAGGCAAGGTTATGATGAAATAATACAGTTTGTTACTACACCTGAGTTTAATTCTGTATATGAAGAACTTATGGGCTTGGCGATTAATGATCAGCCTGAATTTGTTGTGAATGTCCTCCTTAATGATATTGAACTTCAAAATAGAGGAGTAGATAGACCACCGAATTTATTCATTATGAGAACTGCATTTGGAGATAAAAGAACAACTTTATTTTGTATAAAAAAATGGCTGTCTAGAGACCTCAATGTAGTTTGGGAAAATGTTAATATGATATTCGACTCTAGTTCCAATAAAGAAATATCAGATGGGGAAAGTACATTCCGGTCGCCAGTTCCTGTTGCAATACAACATGAATATTTGTCAGGAAGGCTAGAAAAAGAAGAGGTAGATGAAGTCGTTAATGTGCTGGATCTCATGTCCGATTTAACTTTCTAAGAATTAACACCAATAGAATAAATAATGATTTCTTGCTTGCTCTACTCCCCTGCTATATCTATACCCCTTACAAAGCGATTCATTTAAACATTATTTCTTGTAGCAAAGGTTACTAAAGTGGGCATAAAAATGACCACCCGCTTGGCATAAAGTAGATGTTCAAATACTTCCTCCATTTCCTCAGTATTTCAGCAGGAATATCCGTTATGTAGATAATAGATTGAATATTTATATACTAAAAACATTATTAAAAAGAATGAGAGCGCGTATTTTATTCGGTGTTCTGACAAACATGAAAGCATAGTATCAAAATGCTGAGACACTAATTATGCGCTACATACCATACTCATGTAGGAGAATGTAATGATTAGAGCAATTTTGATTTGCTCCATGCTTTTGACGACTGAAGTGTGGGCAGATGAGTTACCACCAATCGGCTATGTCAAAAACTTAGCTGGTAAAGCCACTGTTACGACTAAGGGAGACATTATTAACGCTAAAGTTGGAACCCCTATATATCAAAATAGCGTCCTAAATACCAGTTCCCATAGCAGCATAGGGATTACCTTAAAGGATGCAACTGTAATTTCTTTAGGGCCTGAGACTGAATTTTCCGTAGATGAATTTGTGTATGTACCTGCTAAGAATAAACTCAAACTTAGCTGCAGGATAACCAAGGGCAGTCTAAATTATATCTCAGGAATTATTGCCAAACTTAAGCAAGATGCAGTCACAGTTACTACTCCTAGTGGAAATATTGGTATACGTGGCACTAAATTTGTCGTTAAGGTGGAATAATACTTACCTACTAAAATATACAATTGAATCTTCTGAATTCTATGAATAACAGGACTTTTAGGACGAAAAAATGAGCGTATCTTTAAAGTATGCGATTGATCAACTGCGGACTCAAGCTCGATGCGACCTTCAACGGTTCTACACTCCAAATTATTTTCTTGGAAAAGATTATTCGTTAATTGCAGATTTTAATTTGACATGGCCGTTACTCCAGGCCCCTGCTACAAACCAGCTTACCTCTCGTGAAATTGCTGCTGCAACAGCATTAAAAGATTTTTCTGTTTATGAAATTCGTTATCAAAAAATATGGAAGGATACGAAGCTAGTTAAAGATACTGCTAAGAAAGATTGTGTCGAATTATCCGAATCAGAGAATAGAGAAATATATGCTCTATTGGAGATATTCTATTGTTCAGCCTTAAGTTACACGCGAGCTATTGGAGCACCTAGTCTGATTAAGGCATTTGAGCAAGCTGCACCAAAAGTACAAATGTCGTCAGCAACTAAAATTGCGCCGAGTACCATCCGTGATTGGTCATTCGTATGATGGCAACGAATAAATACTTCATACATATTTAGTTCTTGAGTGCCTGTCTCTGGTACAAACATAGCCAGAATCTATAACGAATCTCAGTGCCGGCTTGATACCCCCTTCATTTATTGATGGTCACTAATACCTGGACGATATTTACTCTTTATTGATAAATAAAGGGACGAAAAACAAAATATTGCTAAAGTCATGATAACAACAACAGACAGTGAACCATAAATTGATGAATAATTCGTAAATTCTTCGATGTTCGTAGAGAAATGCGCCATCCCGAAGAAAAAGCTTATCTGTAATGACACGAATAAATTCATTAACGTCTGACTACTCATCCATTTAAATGCACTGATATCAACATCTGTATACATTTGATTCTGAAATAATGGAGGATTCTTACCTAAGAACTGTGATTTACGAATAGAATTAACTTGTCTCGCTGGGTATACGAAATAAAGTCTATTTTGAATCATTGCTACAAACAGTGCTGATAAGCCTATGGCTGTAATAAGACTTAGGAAAGTTACGAAGTTCCAATAATCTAAATCCGTCTCAATATCTAAGTTATAAAGCGCAAAAATAACAGGTGGAACCGCACTCGAAATCCCGGTAGCGAACTTTAATAGAGATAAATGCCTGTCATCATAGTACTTGATGGATGCGAGGCACTGCTTATATTCAATCTCTTCAAATTTATCCATTTTACTTAGGTCCTTCTTGGATTACAGATCAAATAATCAATAGCAGACACCAATTTTAATTCATATATTAGTGTATGTCAGTGTATGCCCGCTTCGGGTACAAAACAGACGTTCACATTGGCATGCTTTACTCACATTCTATTACCTTCATATCTAAAGTTAAGCACTGGCCTTGTCCATTGTGAGGCAAATTTGGAATTTTTTGCTCTACAACACCCTCGTTTAGTAATTCCCACATCAAAAGAGTGATAACTATACCTTTTATCATAAAAAACCTATCTCTTAGTATTATTAACCTATAGTGCTTATCTCAACTTGCTGGTATTAAGTCCATTCTAAGCTTAGTAGCTTTGAAGCCGCTATTTTTGATTATGGCTAATATAGTGCAACTAGTTTCTCGTTTTTTAGCAATTATCCGGGCAACTAAAATCCACTGCCGGTATTCCCGTAAGATCCAGCTTACAGTAATGCTGGTAAAACCTAGGCCAAAGTTCATGACTGAAACTAACAGGCCAACTGTCTGTGAACTAAATATCACGATTCCTACAAACCCAATTAATACGTAGATCTTACCAACCGAGCACATGATTTGAATCAATATTTTTTCGCTCAATATGGCAAGAAAGATAAACCCGATGGCTGTTGTTATGTAAATAAAATAGAAAGGATTGTAAGCTGAGTTAGATACAAACAGGAGGATCTCATCGGTTAATCGATCTAGAAAAAATACAAAACTTTGTGGAAGCCCCAAAGCAGCAGTCGCGCCTAAAAACACTACAGTAAATATGCAAACTAGAATGACTGTGAGGTTATCCACTATACCCTTTTCTATATTTGGCGGATCAAATAGTGGTTTGTATGTGCCTACTTCTATATTCGTCATAGTGATTTTACCTTTTGTCCTTTAATGCGTTTCATGCTCCCTTTTTAGCAGAAGTTTAATATTTTCATCGTTAGGTATATTGAAATGTGTCATTTCACATGGACGTAAATCCAAGTATTAAGAACTTTACCGTGCCTCTCTCCAGAGGACTACTTTGATTAGGAGCAGTTTGCCTGCTGGAGAAGCCACCAATCGACTTCACTAGAAAATACCTAGTGGCCTCCTTTGACCCAAGGGAGGGTAATCAAAGGTGGACTACCCGCATTACGGAGATAGAGTATAGATGAGCTTTTGTCTATTTAGTTCAAATAAAGAACCAAATAATTTTATAAGACTTTGCGATACTTAGCTCCCCGCTCTGGCGCAATGAAGACATCATAAAAATTATTGCTAATAACTATAGATAGCGTGCAAAGAAGAAAGATGTATGTCCGATTGGTACGAAACGGACATTCAAAGTATATCTTTGTATAATTCAGAAATCAGATAATCTCAGCAATGATTCAGTCGAAATATCGATTAAAGAATAAACAGAATAGCTAAAATTTTCTAAACATAAAAATCACATTTATATTTTAAAAGAGGTGTAACTATGGGAAAGGCTAACAAATGGAACGGACATTGTGCTTGTGGTGCTATTCAATATGAGTCTACTGAAGAACCATCTCTTTCTTTTATTTGTCAGTGCAGACAATGCCAGAGAGCAACGGGTAGCGGCCATGCTGCTTTATTCGTGGTTTCTAAAAATTCAACAACAGTTACTGGTGAAATGAAATTTTATGATCAAAAAGCTGACAGTGGAAACATCGTCAGTCGGGGATTTTGTCCTGAATGTGGGTCACCAGTGATGAACAAAACTACTTCCTATCCCGACAATTTAATTTTCAATGTTGCAACCTTGGAAGACCCCGATATATTTGATCCTACTACGGCAGTATTTTCAGAGTTTTCTCAGTCCTGGGACTATATCAATCCAAAACTCAGATAAAAGGTTGAACAGCGTGGCGCTGCACTAATTAACCATACAAATATTGAAGCTGGTACCTTCCAGCGTCTGCAAAAGTGTCTGTTAGTGAATTATCGATTGTGATTCTTCCCTTTGGGGGAAAAAGAATTCATCGATATAATAGGCGCTTATGAGGAGCGTAAGTGTATGACAGATAATCCCGTTTGGCGCTGGATCGATGATACGTTTCTCGACCTTGGGCGACAGTTCCGCTGGACTTACCTGCCCCCTTTGATGGTGTATCTTGCAGCGGGCGTGTCCGGGCTGACCTCTATCGTCGCCACTTTTTTCATCAAGGAGTATCTTGATCTTTCCGCCTCCTTCCTCGCTGGCCTAGCTTTCTGGGCAGGCATCCCATGGATACTGAAAATGCCACTTGGTCACCTGGTCGACCTGATCTGGCGAAAAAAAGCAATTCTCGTCTACATTGGTGCGAGTCTGATCGCTCTCAGTCTCGGGATCATGTATGCCATCATCGCCCACACCGAAATGATGACCAGGATCATGAATATTGAAGCCTGGTTCGTGATTGCCACCCTGCTAGCACCAACCGGGTATGTTGTGCAAGACGTGGTCGCTGACGCTATGACCGTAGAGGCGGTGCCAACTATAGATGAGCATGGCAAACCCTACTCTGATGGTGAAATCAAGGTAATGCACACCACGATGCAGACCCTAGGGCGCGTCGCAATCATCAGCGGCCTGGTCGCAGTTGCCGTGTTGAACATCACTCTGTTCGAGGGCGTTGAAAACATGTCCGAGAAAATAAAAGTCGCCATTTACGCAGACATATACTTGCTGGCGCTGATCATTCCACTCATCTCGATCACCGGTGTCATTCTTGGCACCCTTTTACTGAAACGTCGTGCCCGCGAGCTATATGAGCAAGGCCACGATCATGACAGTGTCGATAAAATGCTATTCGCGCCCACCGGTGAAACTCATCCAAACTGGTGGATACTTGGCGGCAGCCTCGTTTTTGCTGCTTTCACGCTGACCATGGGTATCAGCCAAGTACCATTAGCACAAGAAATTATTTTCCTAGGATCGATGAGCATTATTTTTTTCCTGATGTACCGATTAATGCTTGAACTCGAGCCTGACATACGTAAAATGCTGGTGGGGACAGCAGTAATCATCTTCGTGTTTCGCGCGGTCCCCTTACCTGGTCCTGGTGTCGGCTGGTTCGAGATTGACGTGCTAGGATTCGATCAACGCTTCCTCTCCGTGTTGTCCCTGATCGGCTCAGTCCTCGCACTTGTCGGCATGGTTGTGCTGCGGCCGATGATGGCAACGCGCTCTATCGCTTTTGTGGTCGCGATCCTAACTATCGCTGCTGCTATCCTCTCTCTACCCAACATAGGACTGTATTACGGACTACATGAGTGGACTGCAGCGCGTACCGATGGCATCGTCGATGCGCGATTTATAGCGGTCATCGATACCGCGATCGAATCGCCGCTCGGCCAGATCGCGATGATTCCAATGCTGGCATGGATCGCGAAAAACGCACCCCCGCATCTGAAGGCTACTTTTTTTGCTGTGATGGCTTCTTTCACCAACCTGGCGTTATCGGCCGCAAGCCTCGGAACCAAGTATTTAAATGAGATTTATCTTATCACCCGAGAAGTCCGTGACCGCGCCAACGATATCATCAAAACCGCGGCGGATTATAGTGAACTGGGCTGGCTATTGATCACGGTTACATTGATTTCCTTGCTAGTGCCACTGCTGACAATCGTGCTGATCCAGCACTCGCCGCTGCGCACCCAACAGTAAACTGGAGATTATAAATTCATTTGGATGCCACTGGATTGATATAAGCATGACTGACAGTTTTTGGTACAAAGCAGAGGCTCAAATATCAATCTACCTATCTAGTTTGTTAGCTAATCGATTCAATTATTTGCACTAGATAAATGCCCTTAAACTGTGAATATAGTTCTTCAATGGAATTGAATTAAGTATAAAATGATAAGGGCCAATGAAATCAGGAGACGAATCATGCGAGTAAAATCCATATTCTTAACAGTTATATTAGGCTTTTTCATAGTTACAGGTTCTATTTTTGCACGCACTCCCTCGCCGGAAGGTGCGCAAGCATATATCATTTCACCTGCAGATGGAGATATAGTTAACAGTCCTGTGATAGTTAAATTCGGTTTAAAAGGAATGGGTGTTGCGCCAGCCGGGATTGATAAACCTAATACAGGGCATCATCATTTACTCATTGATGTAGTAGACATTCCATCACCTGATAAATCACTTCCTGCTGATGTTAATTTTAAACATTTTGGGGGCGGGCAGACTGAAGCTATAGTCAAACTACCTCCAGGGAAACACACATTGCAGTTAATTATGGGTGATAAGAATCATATTCCCCTTTTCCCTCTTGTAATGTCAAAAAAAATCACTATTGAAGTTAATTAGCTATTTTATCAATTGTATTATCTGATAAAGAGGGTTAAGAGATTTTGTTTGAAGATATGCCGGCAAGTAAGGTTACAATTGACAACCTTTCTTCCTTATTAAATTTTGAACTACAGAGGCCTTTTGATGGCCAGAATGCTCCTCTTCCATAACTTCCATCATCGTATCCAAAATTAACTCTCAAAGTTGTATTCTCAAGCTTGCTTGTATTGACAGTCAATGTAAATATTCCGACTAAACAACCAATAAATAGTAGGAACGTAAATTTAATTAAAATTAACTTAACTTGAGTCTTGATGCAACGAACAATTGGTAAACTATTTTTGCTTGGTCCATTCATTTTTACCTCCTTTATTAGAAATTTATTTATTGATTGGCTGGAGAGGTTCGTAGATATTATCCATGCCGACGCTCGAATTATGTTCACAGGAATATGTGCTTGTAGGTCCAATTTTAGCTTTGAGATTTTTTTGGAGAAAACTTTTAAAACTTGGGTCTAATTGAGGTCGAAGTCTGGCTGCAATGCTTTCACGAGCACGAAATATCCTAGAACGTACTGTACCTATGGGACAATCCATAATGTTTG
>JAHELA010000074.1 GCA_024644425.1 Nitrosomonadaceae bacterium | reverse complement strand
CTCTGTAGCGGCATTAGCAGCATTTAATGCTAAAAACACAACAAAGAATGCAAAGTTTTTTGTTCCTGATCCGTGGACAAAAACTCCATTTACTGGGTCAAAGGATCTCCAAAGAATTTACCATGCCCTATGCCAAATTACCAACGACTATGCTAAGGAAAAAATTACCTTTCAGTCATATTTTGATTTACTGTTGGGCGCAATTAGCAATGCAAACTTCAAAAGTATACCAAGATATATTAAAGAAACATTGTTATACATAAAGGGGAAAGTCTGGTTTCGTGCAGTTATATGTGATCGATTATTGCTTGATACTTTCATCACACAATGTAAGAAGCATAGACCTGAATTTGCAACTGTTTTCCTCAATGGTGGCGCACACCTGCAACACCACTATTTATTTTCTTCAAAAGCTTATTGTGGCAATAGAACTAACCCTAACTGGCATGTTACAGAAAATGATGATCCTTTACTTGATATACTTAAATTATATGATGAAGCATTAAAAGATACTTTAAATTTTGCAAACAGCATTGAAAATGGGCGTGTTATTGTGGCCACTGCATTGCACCAAAATGCACATGAACGAGAGACCTATTACTATCGTATTGATGACCACAAAAGTTTTTTACAAAAAATTGGTATTAAATATATAAATACATATAATTTGATGACAGAAGATTTTGTGCTCTGCTTTGAAAATGAGCAGCTTGCCTTAGAGGCAGAGCAAAAAATATTGAATGTAGAAACAATAGGAATTGAAGAAATATTTTATGTTGAAACTGCAGACAGAGAAGTGCGTACACTAAATAAAAGCGCAAAAATCTTTCATACTGAGAATCGAGGAAAAGATATTTATGTACAATTAAAACCTGTTGCGGCTTTAATACCTATTGAGGCAAAAATTAAAAGCGATGATGTGATTGTTGATAATTTTGGAAGGCTTGTTTCTCTTGCCCAAGTGAAAAATACACACCACCATGGAGTAGGGTACTATTCGGACACTGCTTTTTTGAAAGGAGAACTACCAAGTTCTTTTCCGCTAAAAGATCTATTTGGTATGTTCTTAGAATCTTATGGTATTAAGTCTAGTCGCCAGTCAAAAATGGATCCCGAGTTTTTAGCTGCTATTCGTGAACATGCCAAATTGCAGGCTTAGCTGTGATCCTTTAAATAATTTAAGGCTAAAAATTTAGACTTTAATAGCTATCTGTTAATTCACTATCAACTGTATTATTCATAGAGAATAATATCGTATCGTTTAATACTTATCCGAACTTTCTAGTTGTATTTAGTTATCATTGCTTATCAACGTTAATTGATGATTGGTGATGTACACCTTTTGCCTACATGCATTCTAACAGGTAAATCGCCTACTAATAAAATAACGAATTTACTCCCTAAGTAGATTAGGCGAATCAATGCAGACTTCAATTTTATAAAAGTTCAGTTTAATTGTAGGTAGGTCTTATAAAAATAGTAACTTAATAAAGATGAGCAAATAGGTATTATTAATGTATAAATATTTTCTAAAATAAGGGTTTATATATAAGTATTAACTTTAAGATTTCTTTTAAATTTGCCGTTATATAGATAATAAATTTAGATCCGAGTTCAGTCTTTTATTGGCTTACATTTAACCTGTCTATACTTAAATTTAAAATTGGTAAATCTTAATTTAAACGAGTCTAGTATTTCATCTATGATTAGTTCTGCTCCGCAATCAAACTCGCGGCAGCTAGCTTCTGATTTACCAGAAGATACTCTCTCAAAACAATTTTGGCGCTCACTTTTCTATTTTAATGTATATCGTGTAATGATGGTTGTTGTGATCATCACGATCACCTGGATGATGCACGACCCCGTTTTTGGTTCCCACAACCCACAATTCTTTCTATATGTTGCGTTGATTTATCTGCTATTTGGTGGAATATCGATGCTTCTGATACGTTTACGTTTTCCTCGTATTAACTGGCAGATTGCGATTCAGATCTTTTGTGATGTTTTATTTATATCTATTCTGATGCATTTTAGTGGCGGGATACAAAGTGGTCTAGGTTTATTGTTATTAGTGTCATTAGCAGCAGCAGGTTTAATTAGTCGCGGTAGGCTAGTGTTATTTTATGCTGCTATTGCTAGCATCGGTATTTTATTGGAAGAGTCCTATACCCTGCTTAATGTGGAGGGCTATCAGGCGCATTATTTGCAGGCTGGTTTACTCAGTACGGGTTATTTTGCTGTGGCATGGTTGGTACATAAACTTGCTAAGCATACTGCTGCTAGCGAGCAGTTAGCTATACAGCGTGGGATTGATTTAGCAAATATGGCTGAAATAAATCAACTAGTAATTCAAGACATGCAAGACGGTGTGCTTGTAGTTAATTCAACTGGTGAAATACAACAGCATAATTTACATGCAGAGAAGATTATTTGTTCATCGCAAGAGCTTAATGCTAAAAGTAACTTGGCTGTTCAGGCTCCTCTTTTATCGAAGAGATTAGAATCTTGGCGAAAAGATTCGGGAACCAACTTTGATTTGCTGCGGATTCCAGAGAGTAATGCGTTGATAAGAACACGGTTTGTGCCTGTGAGAGGTGAAAGCAAGGCAAGTGTGGTAATTTTTCTTGAGGATATGAGTCATATTCAGGCGCAGGCTCAACAACTAAAACTTGCTGCTCTTGGTAGACTTACCGTTAATATTGCTCATGAAATACGTAACCCACTTTCTTCTATTAGTCATGCTTATGAATTGCTAGAAGAAGACTCGAATATAGTTTCAACTCATTCTCGATTATTACGTATTATTCGAGATAACACAAAACGTATCAATAAAATTGTAAAGAACGTATTACAGCTTAATCGGCGGGATCAGGTTGTACTAGAGGATATTCATGCATCTGATTTTATAGGGTCATTTGTTGACGAATTTTGTTATACAGAAAAAATTAATAGTAATGCTTTTTCTATTGATATTCCTAATCACCATATATTAAAGTTTGATGGCGGGCATCTAAACCAGATATTGTGGAATTTGTGTAATAATGCTTGGCGGCATTGCCGGAAGCAGAGCGGTAGTATTCAGCTAACAGTAACTAAGGGAAGCGATAGCAGAATTCATCTTGATGTAATTGATGACGGTCCTGGTATTGAGTCGAGTGCTCTCAATAATTTGTTTGAGCCTTTCTTTACTACTGTAGTAAGTGGTACAGGGCTTGGGCTCTATATAGCGCGTGAAATGTGCGAGGCTAATAGTGCATCGCTTTTTTACTTAGAGAAACCTGTTGGCGGTCATTTCAGAGTTGTGTGTAGGGGCAATTAGATCATGCCTATTCAAAAAGAACAGATAGTGGAAGCTGAGCATAGTAGTAAGTCATCTCCTCCGATGATACTAATCGTTGACGATGAAACTGATATTGTAGAATTACTTGAACTTACGCTAGCACGAATGGGAATGGAAGTAAGAAGTGCTATGACTGTAAATGATGCTAAACATATGCTTGAGTTACATCATTTTGACCTATGTTTGACCGATATGCGCTTACCTGATGGTGAAGGATTAGAATTAGTACAACATATAGTTAACTCTTCTGCAGATTTACCGGTTGCTGTAATTACTGCTCATGGCACTACAGAAAACGCCGTCGCAGCTTTAAAGAATGGTGCATTTGATTATCTTGCTAAACCAGTGTCTTTACAGCAATTACGTGCACTGGTGAAATCTGCGTTAAACCTACCTCCATTAAAAAGTAAATCTTCATCTGTTTTCGAAGATGAAGGGAACATGTTACTTGGTGAATCTCTACCTATGCTTCAACTTCGTTCTATGGTCGAGAAATTATCTAGAAGTCAGGCTCCTGTTTATATTAGTGGTGAGTCTGGCAGCGGAAAGGAATTAGCAGCAAGATCTATTCATGCCAAGAGTGCAAGATATGGGAAACCTTTTGTACCAGTTAATTGCGGTGCAATTCCTGAGAATCTTATGGAAAGCGAATTCTTTGGGTACAAAAAAGGCGCATTTACTGGTGCTGATGTTGACCGTGGAGGGTTCTTTTTGGCAGCTAATGGAGGCACTTTATTTCTCGATGAGGTAGCTGATTTGCCACTTGCTATGCAAGTGAAATTATTAAGAGCAATTCAGGAAAAAAAAGTAAGAAAACTGGGTTCTACTCAGGAGGAGTATGTTGATGTTCGTATTATAAGTGCTACTCATCAGAAATTAACTGATCGTATTGATGATGGAAGATTTAGGCAAGATTTATACTATAGACTTAACGTAATTGAGCTTAAAATGCCTGCCTTACGTGAAATGCAAGATGATATCCCACTAATAGCAAACACTATTCTTGCTCGGCTTTGTGAGGCAAGTGGAAGAACAAAATGTAGTTTAAGTAAAAGTGCCCTTGAGGCACTTATTCAGTATAGTTTTCCAGGCAATGTTCGTGAATTAGAAAATATTCTTGAGCGCACACTAGCTTTATGTTCAGATGTTGAGATTGGCAAAGAAGGTCTGCAATTGGAGTCTTTTGAGGCATCATCTCAAAATGTGCCAGTTGCGCAATCAGAGACATCAAATATTGGATTACCGCTACAGGATTATCTTGACCGACTAGAAAAAGAATCTATTGTTGAGGCCTTGGAAAAAACTAAATACAATCGTACTGCCGCAGCAAAATTATTGGGTATTACTGTAAGATCTATGCGATATAGAATTGAACGTCTTGGACTTAAAGATAGATGAATGTTCACTGTTAATAAATTTGGTAGATTAGAACTCATTACTTTCATTGTAGCGAAAACTATTCAATGAAAATTGATGTGGTGGGTTGCCTATCTGATGCGCATTTTATTGCTTCACCAAACTGTGACGAACGTCCTTTAGGGTGTGAGATAAGCTTGCTAGTGATACACAATATTAGTTTGCCAACCAATGAATTTGGAGGCAATGGTGTAATTGAATTATTCACCAATAGTATTAATCCGGATATTTCCCACTATCAATCTCTTATTGATACTAAGGTTTCCGCGCATTTTTTTATTCGTCGAGATGGTCAAATCATACAGTTTGTTCCCTGTGGAAAGAGAGCTTGGCATGCTGGAGTGTCATGCTGGCGAGGTAAGTCATGCTGTAATGATTTTTCTATAGGGGTGGAGCTTGAAGGTAGTGATACGGTGCCATTTACTAGTGACCAATACGTATCTTTAGTTACACTTACAATGTTACTTAGTAAAACTTATCCAATTGTTGACATTGTAGGTCATTCAGATATAGCTCCAGAAAGAAAAACCGATCCTGGTCCTTATTTTGATTGGAAACGTTATAGAAAGGCGCTACTTTCTTCTAAGCAGAGTTGAAGATCGCCAACCTAACAGGCTAAAGTACTAAGAAAATTGTTAGTTTACTCAGTTTAAGATAGTAGTTATATGATATGAACGAGATAGTTTATAGAAGTAAATGATTTGCTTATGATACGCCTTGACTTTGTAAATATTCTTCATAGCTGCCTTTATAATCAGAAATACCATCTGGTTTCATTTCGATGATTCGAGTAGCTAATGAAGATACAAATTCTCGATCATGAGACACAAAAATTAGCGTGCCTGAGTATTTTTCTAGTGCAGTATTAAGTGATTCAATAGATTCCATATCGAGATGATTAGTTGGTTCATCCATTAGTAATATATTGGGTTTTTGCAGAATGAGTTTTCCAAACAACATACGTCCTTGTTCACCCCCAGAGATTACTTTTACTGATTTGTTTACTTCATCACCGGAAAATAATAATCTTCCTAATACACTACGTACGACTTGATCGTCATCAGTTTCTTGTCTCCACTGTGCCATCCACTCAGTAAGTGAAATATCCATTTCAAAGTCTACTGCATGGTCTTGCTTAAAATAACCACAATGTGCTTTTTCTGCCCATTTTATTTCCCCTGTATCAGGCGCCAAATCACCAGATAAGCAACGTAGTAAAGTTGTTTTTCCAATCCCATTGGGTCCAATGATTGCAACTTTTTCACCTGCTTCAATGTTAATACTAAATTTCTCAAATAATGATTTTTCCATACCAGAAAAATGCTTACTGATGCTTTGTACCGAAACAGCTAATCGGTATAGCCTGTTTTTATCTTCGACATCAAACCTAATGTAAGGGTATTGGCGACTAGATGGTTTTATATCATCTAATTTTATTTTTTCAATTTGACGTGCACGACTAGTTGCCTGTCTTGCTTTGGATGCATTAGCAGAGAAACGACTGACGAATGATTGTAATTCTGCAATCTGAGATTTCTTTTTTGCGTTATTAGCTAGCATTCGTTCGCGAACTTGAGTTGAAGCTGTCATGTATTCATCATAATTTCCAGGATATACACGAATTTCTCCGTAATCCAAATCAGCCATATGAGTACATACACTATTCAGGAAGTGTCTATCGTGCGAAATAATTACAATAGTACTTTTGCTAGTGTTGATTACATCTTCTAGCCATCGGATGGTATTGATATCAAGATTATTAGTTGGTTCATCTAGTAACAGAATTTCAGGATCGGAAAATAAGGCTTGAGCAAGTAGTACCCGCAATTTTAATCCAGGGGCGATCTTACTCATTAATCCTTGATGCTGTGATAAAGGGATACCAACACCTAGTAGTAACTCTCCAGCTCGAGCTTCAGCTGAATACCCGTCTAGCTCGGAGAAGCGTTCTTCGAGTTCAGCTGCACGCATAAAATCGGCTTCATTAGCATTTGCATCAGAATAAATCGCATCACGTTCTTCTTTTACATGCCACAATTCATCATGCCCCATCATTACCGTGTCAATTACTAGGTAATTTTCAAATGCGAATTGGTCCTGCCGTAATTTCCCCACACGATCATTTGCATCAACGCTTACATTCCCAGAGGTGGAGTCAAGATCACTACCTAAGATTTTCATAAAGGTAGATTTTCCACAACCATTGGCGCCAATTAATCCATAGCGATTACCTTCCCCGAACTTTACCGATACATTTTCAAATAACGGTTTCGCCCCAAACTGCATTGTAATATTGGCAGTAGTAATCAATGATTGTCTTTAAAAAGTATTTTAAAAAAGTCGCTATTTTATATTGTTTTTGGTTAGAATCGGAAATCCTTTGGTTATTTCATCTTATTAGTGTAATAAAGAGTGAAAGTGATTCTATGAAGAAAGCGCTTAATCTCTTAACTTAAAAATAGAGTGCTTAATCTCTTAACTTAAAAATAGAGTGAATACATAAAGCTATATAATTTGCGGGTTTTGTTATTAAATTAGATGTTTTCTTATAAACATCGCTGCAGGTATAGGCATAAATCATGTATCATATCGAATTCAAAATTATGTACTAGACTCCATGAAAGTTACTTTCCTGGAATTCGAACAGCCTATAGCTGAGCTTGAAGCAAAAATTGAAGAATTACGCTTTGTTCAGGATGGTTCCGCAGTAGATATTTCTACTGATATCGCTCGTTTAGAGAAAAAAAGCCAAACACTCATTAAAGATATCTATGCAAAGCTGACGCCCTGGCAGATTTCACAAGTGGGGCGACATCCGCAGCGACCATATACGCTTGATTATATTGAGCATTTATTTACTAATTTTGAAGAACTTCATGGGGATCGAAATTTTGCTGATGACCCTGCGATAGTCGGTGGATTGGCACGTTTTGATGATCAGCCAGTAATGGTTATTGGGCATCAAAAGGGACGTGATACCAAAGAAAAAATTTATCGTAACTTTGGCATGCCCAAGCCAGAAGGTTACCGAAAAGCTTTGCG